>NZ_JABFCI010000009.1:0-127753 GCF_017566105.1 Akkermansia sp. GGCC_0220 | reverse complement strand
CTGACCTACGACGTGTACCTCAATGAAGACAGGAGCAGCATCCTGCAGCCCCTGGTCAACGCCTCGGTAGTAACCACGAGAATGGACGGCTACACGGAAACGGGAGCCGGCAACATGGGCCTGAACGTCGCCAAACAGGAGTTGACGACGGGAACGGTTGCGCTGGGCGGCCGGTGGATGGGCCTTGTAGGCAGCAACATCTTCGGTCGAGAAGCGCTGGCTGAGTTCCGGGTGAACGCGGCCCAGGACATGGGAGACCGCCGCGGAGAAGCCAATGTGGCGCTGCTGGGCAACCCCGGCTTCACGCAGAGAGTCAGAGGAGCGAAGGTGGGAATGACGGCTCTGCAAATCGGAGCGGGGCTGAGCGTGCCGGTAGGAACGCAGGGAACGATCTTCGTGGACGGCAATGCCAACTTCCGGGACGGAGCGAACTCGGTGAACGGAAGTATCGGCTACCGGTATGACTTCTAAGGAGAGTTGAAGTTTGAGAGTGGAGAGTGGAGCGGAGACGCTCTGCTCTCCCGGACCCGCAGGGCCGTTCCGGCATTGTCCGGAACGGCCCTGTTGCGTAAGGAGCGCGGCTTACAGCCGCGTTTTCGTTTAGTTGCCGCATCGGCATGCGGCGTTCCGGCGTCTGTTGGGAAAATACGGGAAGCTCCGTTTTCACTCTTCCAGCAGCCGGCCTCCGTCATGCCATTCTCCAAACATCCTGTTTTCCCGGGTATTCTTCAGGAACTTTTCCAGGCGGCTATGGAACAGCTCCGGCTGGTTTTTCTTAATCTGGATGGTATCCAGGCGCACGTGGCGGTACAGGCGGGGAAAGGCCAGGAAGTTGGAATAAACGCGCGGGTCCTTCTGAAGGGCTTCTAAAATATCCGGATCAATCCGGAACGCCTCCGGGTCCATTTCCGGCAGGCATTTTTCTCCATAGGGGGTCATCAGCCCCAGCCTGGTCAGGCGGCGTACGCGTTCCTTGTTCAGCTCGGACCATTTGCTTTTCCTGGAACGTGGGGTGAGGCGCTGGGCCAGAAAGCCGGAGGCTGTCTTCTTGCGGGTGCTGTCAATCCAGCCGAAGCACAGGGCTTCTTCCACGGCGTCCAGGTAAGGAATGGCATGGGGGGAAGGCTTTCTCGTCGTGAGAACCCAGCAGCAGGAGGAGGAACGGTGGTTCTGTTCCAGCCACGTTCTTAATTCCTGCCGTGTGGTGATGGGGAGAAGGTGGTCTATTTCCATGGCGGTTCGGTGGATGCCGCTTCTTTCTGCGGCAGCGCGCAAAAAGAGAAGGTGCGCAGGCCGTTTTTACGAAAGGGCCTTCCGTTGATGCGCCGCGTGCCGGGATGGAGCGGCTAACGGGGTGAGGATACCTTCCCGGAGGCTGCATTTCCAGTACAGGCATGTTTTTCTATTCCATGGCATATTTCCCGGCAGGGGGCCTGCCCTTCCTCCAAGTCCGGGAATCCCTTCACGGCGTCTTTTTTTCTTTCTGCGGACATCCTTTCCCCTCTTTTGCGTAAGGAAGGGCCGGAGACGGTCCCGCGCATGATGGAGTACGGCACCTGCCCATCCTTTCCCCGGAAGAACGGGGAACTGGCCTTCCATGCCGGCGGCTTTTCACCGGAAAGGTTATTGTTCCCGGAGTGGAGGGGCAGGCCGTTCCCGACGTTCTTTTCACTTCCGGCAAAGGGCGGCGGGTTTTGTCCTTGTCAAAACGAATGCCGCCATTATACATGATTTATGAAGAAAAGCGTGTTGCTGGCCGGGCTGGGATTGGTTCTGCTGGCCTCCGTGGTGGTGACTCTTAAAATGGCGTGTGCCGAGGATTCCGTCAACCGTGCCGATGCCGCGCGGGAACGGGTAACGCCCGTGCTGAATTCCTTCCTGGGCCTCTGCGGGGCCAAAGTGGGGGATCCTGTATTCCTGCGTGCCGTGAAGGAAGACTCCGTGCTGGAACTGTGGGTGAAGCCGGATAAGGCGGAACGCTACGTGCTTGCCAAGCGTTACCCCATTGCCGCGTGGTCCGGAAAGCTGGGGCCCAAGGAAAAGGAGGGGGACAAGCAGACCCCGGAGGGTTTTTACGAAGTGGAGCCGTCCGGCCTGAATCCCCGCAGCAACTACCATCTGGCTTTCAACATCGGCTATCCGAATGCCTATGACCGCTCCCTGAACCGGACGGGAAGCTTCATCATGGTGCATGGCCGGGACGTTTCCATTGGCTGCCTGGCGATGACCGATCCGGGGATTGAGGAAATTTACACCATGGTGGAACAGGCCCTGATTCATGGGCAGCAGCGCGTTCCCGTGCAGATTTATCCCTTCGTGCCCACTCCGGCGCGTTTATTGAAGGAAAAGAATTCCCCCCACGCCGCTTTTTGGGCGGACATGGCACGCGCGTGGGACTGGACGGAACGGACCCACACCCCGGCCCGGGTGAATGCCGTGGATGGCAGGCTGGTGGTTGTGGAACAATAAAAATCCTCCGGCCGGGGGCCGGAGGATGGGAAAGGTGCGGAAGGAAAGGGGAACGGTTGCCCCTGTTGCCGCGCGTCCGGGAAAGACGTGCCGGAACGCTCTAGACGAGCTGGGCAATCAACTCTTCGCGGTCGCCCGGCAGGAAGTCCATCGGGGCGATTTCCGGCAGCGTGTAGCAGCCGGAGGCCAGTTTCATGCTGGCTCGGGCGCAAGCCACCATGACCTGGGCGGTCAGGGCCGGATTATTGATGCGCATTTCAAACGTGAACATCTGGTTCTGCGTGGAGCCGGAAACGCCCTTGCGTTCCATCAGCACGCCGTGGCCCATATCCTTCAGCGCGTCGATGTCGGGCACCTGCTGCACGCGGGTGTCGTCATGGCTGAAATAGGAATCGGACTTGATGGCGAACTCCACGTCGGAGAACTTGGCTCCTTCCTTCAGCACCACGTAAACCATGCGGCGGTGCACGCCGGAACCGGTGGGGATGGTGAGGGAAAGGGCGTCCGCCACTCCTTCCTTGGAGCGCGCCACCACGCTGTGGCCCATGCTCATGCCGGGGCCGAAGTTGGTGTACGTAATGCCTTTGGGAGCCATCGCCAGCATCAGGGTGCGAATGACGGAGTCCGTGCCCGGGTCCCAGCCGGCGGAGATGATGGAGACGGCGTCATGCTTGATCGCCTGTGCTCCCAGGGAGCGCCGCAGGTTCACGATGTCCCCGTGGATGTCAAAGCTGTCCACCGTGTTGATGCCGCGGGCGAGCAGGGGCAGAGCCGTTTCTTCCACGCTGCGGGTGGGGGTGCAGAGCAGGGCCGCGTCCACATGGCCCAGGTCCTCCATGCTGCTTGCGGTCTTGATGCCGTGCACGGGTTCGCTGCCGGGGCGGCGGACGATGCCCGCCAGTTCCATATCGGGCGCGGCGCGCAAGGCGTCCACGGCGTATTTCCCGATGTTGCCGTATCCTACAATGGCTACTTTGATCATCTTGGTAGTAAATAGTAATGATTCCGGGAGCGGGGACGGAATGCCCTCCGGATGTTTTCTCCCGTTGACGCATGTTTTTTAAGCGTTGCGGGTGCGCATGGCAAGAACGGAGAATGACAGGAGCGCCTGTGCGGCATCATGAAGGGTTCTTTGAACGGAGTCCGGAGAAATGGAGTCTGACCACTCGGAACTCTTCCAATAAAACGATGAAAAGCAAATTGATTATTCTGAGTATCGCCACCCTTCTTGGGTGTGTTTCCTGCCATACGATCGGCGGAGTAGGCAAGGACGTGGAAGCCGTCGGCAGCGACATTAATTCCGCCGCCCGCTCCACCAGCCGTTCCATGTAAAAAGACTGTGTGTGACCATGGACGAAAACCGCTTCATCCGGATGGATGAAGCGGTTTTCTTTGATGGGCGTGACGCCTTTTTTCCAGCCTCCGGTTTTCCGGCTCCACGGAATGTTCCCGCTCCCTGTAAAAAGGTTTTTTTACGATGTGTGACGGAAGCAATAAAAAGGGCATGCCGTATGCCCGGCATGCCCTTTGAAAAGAAATTAACCTTCCGTTTTTAACGGCGGCGGCGCAGCATCAGGGCCGCCAGGCCCAGAAGGCTCAGGGAGACAGTGGCCGGTTCCGGCACGCCGTTGATGTAGGAGACGTAAATCTTGCCGTTCTCCGTGAACACCTGGTACTTGCCTACGTTTTCAGCGGTCAGTTCTTCGGCGGCGATGTCGTCGCTCTGCGTTCCGCCCGTGATGGTCGTGTTGCTGGTTGCGGCGCTTCCCACTCCGTTGACGAGTTCACGCGTCACGAGCTCAAATGTAGTTCCTTCCGTAATCAGGTCGCCCAGGGAGGCGGAGAAGGCGAAACGGCCCAGATCGGTCTGGTTCGTAAGATTCAGGATGCCGGTCGTGCCCAGGTCCACGAACAAATTGTTGCTGTTGGCGTTCCAGGTAAGCGCGGCAGTGAGGTTCAGCGTGCCGTATACCGTCCAGTTCATGTTCTGGTCGCAATTGGCTACGATGGAACCGCTCGTTTTGCCGACGGTCAGCGTGGAGCCTTTTCCCACGGAGACGGTCGTGCGCTGGAATTTGGTGAAATTCTGAAGGGACACATTGGCTCCGTTGGAAACATTGATGGTGGAGGTCCATCCTTCCACGGTGGTGCCGGGTCCGCATACCACGGTATGGTCTCCGGAGACGTTGACCGTGCCCCAGTTGGGATTGACCAGCGGAACATTGCCGCTGGGGCCGCTTTCCGTCTGCCAGTTGGAGGCCTGGCTCCAGTCGGTAGAACCGTCAATGGGAGCCCATGTATAAATAGTGGCCTGCGCCGTCATGCAGGAAAAAGCCAGCAGGGAGGAAAGCAGGATCAGAGTTTTCTTCATATGAATGCGATGTGAATTAGAGCTTGAAAGGGAAACTTCCAAACTCGCGGGAATATGCCGGATTACAAATCCGGGGTCAAGGGCCGATTTTCATATCAAGGAACTTATGCTGCCTGACCGTTGCACCATGGGAGACCGTTTCCGTGTAGGAAGCCTTCCGGAATGAGGAAGCCGGCCCCTGGAACGCCGCAAGCCTTTGCGGCCGTTGAAATATACGTGTCCTGCCAGGACGCACTGATTTTCAGGGAAAAGGATTCGCTGCCGCTCGGGTTGAATACGGATGACCCAAGGACTTGCGGCGCTTCATAAGGCATCGGGACCATTCCATGTTAATCTGTAACGGATTTGTAATCCGCGGGCGGCAGAGCACTCCATGGGGAACCGCCATCCATGAAACGATGGGGGAAACTTTAAATCTTTGCCTCTTTTGAATTAAAAAGAGGCTCCAGGCTGGTGGCCGGATGCTTCTTCCGCTTTACTGCATGGACTCCCTGGTGGCCTGGGAGGCGTTGTCAATTTTGCTGCCCATGGCTTCCACGTCTTTTCCGATTCCGCTGATGGTGTTGCAGGAGGCAAGGCCGAGGGCGGCGGCGAGCGTCAGAAGGGCGAGTTTGGTATTCATCGGTGGAAGAGAGGTTGAAAGCCGCATCCTACCCTGCTTCCGGTTCCTTGTCAATGAGCCGAATGCTTGCCGGAACGCCTCTTTTTCCGGGCATGGGGCTTTCCGGCGGGGAAGAAAGTGGCTGTGCCGAGCCCGGATTCGGAAGTTATGTAAAAAATCTTCGCCGGGGACCTGGCGGCGGGTTATTGATGAAGGCCGCGGGGCCTTCATTCACGGGGGAATCGCTGCGTGGACGGCTGCCGGGAGAAGGGGGTTTTTTCCCCTTGGCTAGATTTCTCCCTCCGGACCGCCTGGAGAACGGCGCAGTTTCCTTTTCAGCGCCAGCCCCGTGCGGACCAGGAAGTAAATGGCCGCGGCGGCCAGCAGAACGGCCGCGACGGGAAGAACGCAGGCCAGCACGGCGACGATAGAGGCGGAAGCCGTTTCCGCCGTGGTGACGACGGAGTTGCCCAGTCCGCCCGTAGCGGCGGAGGCCGCTCCCCGGATGGCGGCCATGCCTCCGTGGATGATGCCTGCCGCTCCGCCTCCGGCAATGGCGGCCAGCCCCCATTTAAGCATGGGGTCCATGCTGCCGATGAAGCCGGCGGCCAGGATGGTTCCCGCAACGATGGCGGCGGGAGCTCCCAGCACGTCCAGCGTGTGGTCGATGACCGGGATGTAGTACGCCGCTATTTCCAGCAGCGTGGCTACGGAGAGGGTGACCAGCGCGGCCGTGCCGCCCAGCCATGCGAATTCCGGCGTCACCGTCAGGAAGCCTCCCCGGATGGCGATGGCGGCTACCAGCAGAGGCACAAAGATGCGGAAGCCGCAGGCCGCTCCCAGCCCGATGCCGAGCAAAACGCCCATGACGGCTTCCATATTCATCTGCGGATCAGTTCAGTTTAACGGTGGTTGCAGTCGTGGCCGCCTGGGTGGCGGCTGCGGGAGCGGCTGCGGCAGGGGCCTTTTTCTCTTCCGTGGATTTTCCCAGGAAGGAGGGCAGTTCCAGCCCCACGCTCTTGCCGAGCTCGTGGAGAGGCAGGGTGTCTTTCACCAGATTCTGCACGAATCCGCCCACGGAGGAATCCCCTCCGTTGCCCATGACGACTACCTTGTCAAATTTCAGGCCCTTGATGGCGCCGGACTGGAGTTCCACGATCTTGGTGAGCTGTTCGGTAATCAGGAGGCTGGAAGCGGCGTCAGACGAGCCTGCCGCCTGTACGATCTGCTGGAAGCCGCGGGCCTTGCCTTCCAGTACGGCTTCAATGGCGGCGGCTTCACCGCGGCCCACCATTTCCATGCCTTCCCCTTCCGCCTTTTTCTTCAGAAGGGTGGCCTGGGCTTCGCCTTCCGCCAGTTGCCGGATGGCTTCCGCTTCCGCCCTGCGCTGGATGAGCAGGGCCTGCGCCTTGCCTTCCTGTTCCAGCTTGAGCACTTCCGCCGTGGCCTGGGCCTGCACTTCGCGCTGGCTCTTTTCAATGCGGGCCGTCACCAGGATGTTGGCCTCCTGCGTGGCGCGTTCGCGTTCGGCGCGCTTTATTTCCGCTTCCTTTTCCGCCTCGTAGGCTTCTTCCAGGGTCTTGGCTTCCTGCACCTTCTGGGCCACTTCCGCCAGCTTCTTGGCTTCCGCCTGCTTCACTTGCAGCTTGGCGGCGGATTCCGCAATCTTGATCTGGGCTTCGTTCTGGCCCTCAATGGCAATGGCGCGGGCGTTCGCCACCTGGACGGTCTGGTCCTTTTCCGCTTCCGCCTTGCCGATTTCCCCGCGGCGCGTTTCTTCCGCCACCTTGATGGTGGCGTCATTGATGGCGCGCGCGGCTGCTTCCTTGCCCAGGGCGCTGATGTAGCCGGAGGCGTCCTGAATGTCCGTGATATTGGCGTTAATGAGGTGGAGGCCCACCTTGTGCAGCTCCACGTCCACGCCTTCCGTAATGCCCTTGATGAGTTTTTCGCGGTCGGAGTTGATTTCCTCAATGGTCATGGAGGCGATCACCACGCGCATCTGGCCCATGATGATTTCCGCAGCCAGGTTGCGGATTTCCTCCCGGGAGCGGCCTAGCAGGCGCGCGGCGGCGTTCTGCATGATTTCCGGCAGGGTGGAGATGCCCACGATGAAGGAGGAGGGAACGTCCACGCGGATGTTCTGGGAGGAGAGGGCGCCCTGGAGGGGCACGTCAATGTTGATGGGGTTCAGGTCCAGGTAGCTGTAGGACTGGAGGACCGGAAGCACGAAGGTGGAGCCGCCGTGGTAGCATTTGGCGGGCTGGCCCGTGCCCACCTTGCCGAAGACGATGAGGATTTTGTCCGGCGGGCACATGCGGTAGCGGCTGAACAGCCAGGAGGCCGTCAGGATGATGAAGAGAACCAGAATGGCGATAGGAATGATTTGGTCCATGGTATTGGATGGGGTGTATGGTTGGGTTTATTGGTTAATGAAGAGGTTTGACGGTGACGACGCCTGCCGTGACGGCGACTACTTCCACCGGGGTTCCTGCGGGCAGGGATTCCTCCCCTTCCTGAACGGCGGGGAGGTACAGAAGCTGGCTGGGATGGGCAATCGTCACCTGTCCGCCGCGTTCAAGCCTGCCGGGAATGCTGATGTAAACGGTGCCGTGCATGCCCTTGAGGGTTTCATAGTTCAGGGTGCCGTCTGATTTGAGGCTCATGATGAAGCGCATGGAAAGGCCGATGATCAGGAACATCAGCACGCCCGTGAAGAAGGCCGATGCCAGGGAGGCGGCCATTCCCCAGCCCAGGCCCTGGGCGAGCACGCCGCCCCAGCCGAAGCCCAGGAAGAAGCCGATGCCGGATTTAATGGACAGCAGGCCCACGTCCGCGCCGCCGGCGTCCGCGTCAAAGTCCAGGTCATGTTCCCCCAGCCCGAACAGGGACAGGAGAAACAGAAGCGCTCCCACGCCCGTCGCGGCCACGGCGATGATGAAGAAAATGGAGTAATCAGTCATAGGGTAGATTGATTGCCGGGAGTATCCATGTTTGGAGCCCGCTTGTCTATGGAAAAAGGAACGGCGGCCGGATATTCGGGCCTATTTCATTTCCACCACGGCTTTTTCCCCCTTCTTGAGCTCCAGTTCCCGGAGCAGGAGGAAGTCGTTGGTCAGCAGGCCGGCCTTCTCTACGGGAGTGGCGGTTTCTCCAATGGTGACGGTGGCCTTTTTGGCGGTGATCCTGTTGGGGAACCAGACGCCCAGGCGCGCCTTGGCGTCCTTGTTGGCCGTGACGGTGAAGCCCTTGGCGGCGTCCGCGGGGTCGTTCCACTCAATATGCCACGGGGACGGAGCGCGGGATTCGTCCAGGCGCGCCGTCCAGGCGGGATCCCCGTAAAAAGCCACGGTATCCCGGTCATGGATGAGGCCCATCTGGTCCTTGCCCATGCCGTAGCCGGCGGAGTTCATGCCCTTGGCAAAGTCCGGGTCGTCCTTGATGCCGTTGATGTCCGGCGCGTTAAAGTTGACGTTCATGAGCTTGGGGAAGCGGGTCATGGTTTCGTCCAGAATGAACTGGTTGTTCAGGTACCAGGCTTCCGCCAGGCTGGAGGCGTCATGGTTGCTGAACAGGAGTCCCAGCGTTCCCCAGCCGCCCTTGCCGTACCAGGAGGGGACGGTGTAGCCCACCAGCTGGTTGAAGCCGTAGTGGCTCAGGGCGGTGACGGCCATGGAATTCTTCGTTTTTTTAGTATCCCCTACCAGGCAGTTCCCCGCGGCTACCCAGACGGCGGGAACCGGCTTGATTTCAATCTCCGGAGCCTTGATTCTCTCAAGGAAGGAGAGCAGGTCGTCCTCCTTCCCGTTGAAGATCGCGCCGCGCAGGAAGGTGGTGAATTCCTTGAACTGCTTTTTGTCCAGCACGTGGAACCGGTTGTTGCCGGAGACGATGATCCCCTTGCCGAAAGGCATTTCCAGATTGAACTGGGTGGCGTGGGAGGCCGTGACGAAGAGCTGGGGAGCGTAAAGTTCCCAGTATTCCACGAGCTTGGGCGTCACGCCCAGCGTGGTTTCATCCCCGCGGTCCTGTTCCTTCAGGCCCTTCACGTAAAAAGCGGGCGTTACCTTGCCCTTGGAATTGTGCTGTTCCAGGTACTGGAAGGGCTGCCAGTCCGTGATGCTCATGCTGTCGGTGAAACGGGAGGCGTCCACGTTGGTGGTTCCCATGGAGCGGCTGATCACGAGCGGCTGCGTTTCAGAGGCTATCCTCATGGCGTCCTGCGGGGTGTAGCCCGTGACGATGCCCCAGATGCAGTCCCCGTACGGGTCGTCGTCCAGGCGGCGGGTCAGGCGGTGCAGGTCATTGACCAGCACCCGGTCTATTTCCTCCGGTCGCGCGACCACGGCCATGAAGCGGGGAGCCATTTTCTTGAGCGTGTCCAGCTTGGCGAACATGGAGTCCTTCACGGTGACGATGGAGCCTCCGTGCTTTTCAGCCAGCTTGTCCGCCACGGCCTTCCATTCCGGCATGGCGGCGGTTTCCTCGGAGATGATGATGGCGTAGTCATTCTTGCCGGAGTCTTTTTTTATGGTTTTCACGGCAGTGGCGTGAATGCAAAAAGCCGCCGTGGAGACGGCGGCCTGGGTAGCATCGGGTTTGTCCGCCTGCTTTTCAGCAGGCGGAGCTTCCGCGGCCGGATGGTCCGGCAGGATGTTCAGGTTGAGATGTTCTCCCTTGCCGAAGATGTCTTTGGCAAGCTTGTTGACCTCTTCCACGGTGATGGCTTTCACGTCCGGAATGCTTTCCCTCTGCTGGGCCAGCCGTTCCGGTTTGGCCTGGGAATCCCTCAGCACGGAGGTCCAGTAGCCGTTGTCGCGCTGGGCGCGGTCCATGGAGTTGAGAATGGGGTTGCGGGCGCGGTCCAATTCCTCCTGGGTGACGTTCCCCTTGCCGAGGTCGTCCGCAATCCTGGCAATCGCATTCCGCACGGCATCCTTGTTGCGCATCACGCCGGAGCTGAGGGTGATGATGTAGCCGTCGTCCGGGTAGGTTTCACTGATGTTGAGCCCGGTGGAGGGGGAGTAGGTTTCCCCCATGTCTTCGCGCAGGCCCTTGAACACGCGGTCATAGAAGACGGCCTTGAGCATGTTCAGCCTGCGGGCCAGCTTCTTGTCTTCTCCGCCGGGCGTTTTCCAGAAGAGGCAGACCAGCGTCTTGTCAATGGAGGAATCATAGGTCAGGTCCTTGGAGAAGTTGAAGTCCGCCATGGCAGGGTGGCGCAGTTTTTCATCCAGCTTCGCAGGGGCGTCCGCACGTTTGGGCAACGCGCCTACGGTGCGTTCCAGCAGGGGAATGATGTCTTCCGTCTTGAAGTCCCCCGTGACGGTCACTTCCATGTAATTGTTCTTCAGGGGGGCGTCCACCCAGTCCTGCACGTCCTTGACCTGGTAGGAGTTCAACTGTTCCTGCGCGGGGAAGGTGAAGCGGGGATTGTTCTTGTACAGGATGGCGGGCACCTGCATTTTCATGGCTCCCTGCACCTCATGGTTCAGCTTGTTGTAAATCATGGGGATGGCGCGGCGGAGCAGGGTGACGCCGTCCTGGCGGTAGCCGGGGTACATCAGGTAGGCCGTCTGGAGCTGGAGCTGCGTTTCCAGGTCTTCCTTGTTGGTGTTCCCGGAGAGCAGGAAGGAGCGGTCCGTCATGGAGAAGCCCACGCCGACTTTCTTGCCTGCCATGATGGCGGCCAGTTCGTCGTTGGAGTGGTCCTTCAAGCCGCCGCCGTTCATCACGGCGCCCGCAAAGAGTTCCAGCCCGGAGGCCTTTTCCGGCCTGCTCAGTTCCCCGCCGTCTACGGCAAAGGTGATGTTGATGGAATCCTTGTCGAACTCCGTGGGCTTCAGGTTGACGCGCACGCCGTTGGAAAGGGTGAGCTGGGTGACTCCCAGGTCAGCGGCTTCCGCGCGGGCCGTCACCTTGCCGGGTTCCCCGAATTTGTAGGAAAAGTCCTTCCGGCTGTCCGCCTGGTAGGGTTCCACCTTGGAGGCCCGGGCGTCCTGGTACGTCTTCATGATTTCGGCGCTTCCCTGGGCGTTTTCCTTGTTGGAGGTGACGATCACGCGGGGGAAGGCTCCGGTCCAGGCTTCCTTCAGAGCGGCCTGGCATTGTTCGGGCGTCAGGTTTTCCACGACTTCCCTGGAGATGGCCCAGTCTTCCTGCGGCGTGGTGAAGACCTTGTCCTGCGCGGCGCTCTGGGCGATGGCGGAGGCCACGTCTTCCGACTTGACGGTGGGCCAGGATTTGATGGCGTTTTCCGCGGCGGCAGTGATGTTGCTGCGGGCTTCCGCCAGTTCCTCCTTGTTGAAGCCGAATTCGATGGCCCGGCGTAGCTCCTGTTCAATGGCGGTCAGGGCCGGCTTCCAGTTCTTGTAGTCCGCCTGGGTCTGGATGGCGTCCACTTGCGCCGCTTCCATCACGTCCATGCGTCCGCCTTCCGCGGAAATGAAGGGGCAGTCCGCATTCTTCGCCATCTTTTCCAGACGGCGGTTCAGCATGGCGTAAGCCACGTTGAGGGGAATGTCCTCGTTGCGGTTGGCGACCGTGTCCGGCTTCTTCACGTAGGGACGGGCGATGTTGACGCTGACTTCCGTGCTGGTGGCCTCCTTGTTGGTGATCCAGTGGGCGGTGGTTTCCGTAGCCGTCTTGAGCGCTCCCCGGTCCGTCTGGAAGGAGTAATTGTCCTTCTTCATGGAGCCGAAGTATTTTTCCACCCAGGCCTTGCCCTGTTCCGGCGTGATGTCCCCGGCGATGACGAGCTGCATCTGGCTGGGGACGTAATGGGTCTGATAGTAGTTTACAAATTTTTCCCGCGGCGCGGTACGGATTACTTCCAGCGTGCCGATGGGGTAGCGGTCGGGAATCCTGGTGCCGTCAAGCATGATGGAGAAGACCTCCTTCATGACCCGGTAGCCGGCGGAATCCCGCGCCTTGTATTCACTGGTGATGATGCCGCGTTCCGCGTCAATGGCGCTTTCCTCCAGCAGGGCGCCGTCCGCAAAATCCCTCATGATGGTGAAGGCCAGGTTCACGGTGGACTCCTTCATGCTGGGCACGTCCATCATGTACACGGTTTCGTCAAAGGCGGTGTAGGCGTTCGCGTCCCCGCCCAGGCCCAGGCCTTCCTTCTGCATGGCGGGAATCATTTCCCCGCGCTTGAAATGCGTGCTTCCGTTGAAAACCATGTGTTCCAGGAAGTGGGAGATGCCCTGGATGTCGTCCGTTTCATTCAGGGAACCCGTATTGACGCGCAGGCGGATGCTGAACCGGCCCTTGGGCTCTGCGTTCGGGCGGATGAAGTAGGTCAGCCCGTTGGGGAGCTTTCCCTTGATAAGCCGGGGATCCTGCTTGGGAATGCCTGCCGCCGGTTGGACAGCGGCGGCCTGGGTCTTGTTTTCTGCTGCGGCTTCGGCCAGCGAATGGGCCGGGAGTAGGCACGCGGCAGCCAGAATGGAGGTGATGGTAAATGCCTTCATGGAAAAATACTGCCCTCTTGTTTCACACGATTTTCCGGGCAAGTCAAGCGGCCTTCTCTGCATAAAAGCGGTGAATTTCCGGAGAACCTCCGGAAACGGAAGCCATATCAAAAGGATGAGGAAGGCATCCATTCATCCCGCGGGCGCGGCTCTGAAATTCCGCAGATGCGGTCCACGCAACGCTCCCACGCCTCCCGGCCCTGGTAGATCTCCACCTCAATGCGCAGGAAGTAAATGGGAACCTCCGGGTCTTCCTCCGGTTTTTCCAGCCGCACGGCGTCCTTCTCCGTGGTCACGATCATGTCCATGGCCCGGTCCGCGCAGCGGTCGTAGAACTCCTGCAATTCCGCTTGTTCAAACCAGTGGTGGTCCGGGAACCTGCGGCAGATTTCCACGTGGGCGCCCAGGGAGCGCAGGGAATCTTCAAAGCTTTCCGGGCGCGCGATGCCGCTGAGGCACGCCACCCATTTCCCCTGAAGGGCCTCCAGGGGAAGCCGTTCCCCCGTGAACACGTTTTCCAGGTACCGGGGGCCGTGGTCGCTCACGATGATGTCCGCCACGGGATTGTACTTCCTGATGGCGGCGATCAGCTCATCCTGGGGCTTGCCGCCGCATTTGGTCAGAACGATGTAGCTGGCGCGCGCCAGGCTGCCCCTGGGCTCCCGCAGGGTGCCGCGCGGGAGCATGGCCCCGGTGCCGAAGGGCGCGCCGCAGTCCACCAGCACGATGTCCAGTTCATGAGCCAGTTTCAGGTATTGCATGCCGTCGTCCAGCAGCAGGGTGTCGCACCCCAGGTGTTCAATGGCGAAGATGCCGGACTTGATGCGGTTCTTGTCCACCAGAACCGCCACGCCGTCCAGGTTCTTGGCAAGCATGAAGGGTTCGTCCCCGGAATGCAGGGGGCCCAGGTAGCGCGTTTCCCCGTCGCTGGCGATCTTGGGCAGGTTTTCCGGCTGGCGGCCGTCCTTGTCCTTCCACTCCTGGGGCTTGTCCAGGTCCGCGCTCTTGTAGCCGCGGGTCAGGATGGCTACCTTGCGGCCGCGCTGGGTGAGGGTGCGGGCCAGCAGTTCCACCACCGGAGTCTTTCCGGTGCCCCCCACGGTGATGTTCCCCACGCTGACCACCAGCGTTCCCAGCCTGGCCTGCTTCGCGATGCTGGAGTGGAACAGGTACAGCCGCGCCAGCACCACCAGCCTGAACAGCCAGGAGGCCCCGCGCAGGACCATGCGCATCATGGAGGCGCGGAACCCCTTGGCCCGGCCGAAGATGACTTCCGTCCCCCACTCTTCAAACTCTTCCGATCTGGATTTCATGATAAGCCCGGCGGCGCGCCTGGAAACTCCGTCAGTGGAGGATGCGGTGGCAGCTGTCGCAGTAAACGGTTTCGTGGCCGCCCAGCACCTTCATGCGGGCGTTGTCCGTAATGACCATGTGGCAGCCGCCGCAGTGGCCTTTTTCATCCATCGGCACAATGACCGGGACTCCCTTGCTTTTGGTCATCCGTTCGTATTCCCCCAGGGAATCCTCCGGAACGGCGGCGGCCAGGTCCGCGCGTTCCGCATTCAAGTGGTCCAGAAGCTCCTTGTCCGTTTCCGCCGTCCGGTCAAAGCGGGCCAGCGTTTCCTCCATCTCGCGCTGGGCGTCCCGCGCGCGCCGGATTTTCTGCTCCATATCCGTTTTCGCGGTTTCCAGGCGTTCCATCAGCTCCAGCTCGGAGGTTTCCAGGGCGTCAATGGCGGCTTCCGTCTTCTCCACCTCCTGAATGCACATCTGGTATTCCTCGTTTTTCCGGGTGTTGGACTGGAGGGTTTTCATCTTGCCGATGTAGGCGCGCTTGGTTTCAACGGCGGCTTCCACGTCCCGTATGCTCTTCTCAACGCTCGCGACTTCCTGCTTGGCGGCCAGGGCCTTCTGCTTGATGGCCTCCATCTGGCGCAGCAGGCGCGTTCTCTGTTCCGGCAGGGAGGCCAGCTCCTTCCGGAGTTTGGAGATCCGCACATCTTTTTCCTGAAGGATCAGCAACTGGTCTAAATCGGCATGATTCATCGCCTGCCACCCTAGCATGCCCCGGCGGGGTGGAAAAGATTTTTTCTCGGCTCCGGGGCGGCGGCCCTTCCGTCTTTTTACGGTGCAGGGAAGCGGCGTCCCGTGTTTCGGGGGAAAGGAGGTTTTCCTGAGAAACGGCCTCCCGTTTCCCGCTGAGTATTTCAAGCAGGGCCTTCTGCTGCGCCGGAGTGCCGCCCTGTGCGGGCGGCGGCATGGAAAGTTCCGCGTACTGCCGCGCCAGTTTGTCTTTCTTCTGCCGGTTCTGCCAGAAAAGGAAGGCGCACACGGCAAGCACGCAGGCGCAGGCGGCTGCCAGGACCGTGTATGAATGGCGGTTGGAGGGCATGACGGGAGAGACTAGCCGTGCATTGTAGAGAAAGACGCTCCCCTGTTCCAGGTAAATCAACAACGGGGAAAAGAGAGTCTGCCGTGCCGCCATGGGGGCGGAAGCCTTCCGCGGCGGTTTCGGCGGCTCTTAAAACGTCAGGATGGTTTGGAGCCGGAAGACGCTGGCGTTTCCGGTGTCGTCCCGGCCCGCGGGGTTGGAAATCCACAGCAGGGAGGGCTGGATCAGGAACCAGGGAGTCACGGAAATGTTATAGTGGCATTCCATCACCACTTCCTTTTTGCTTCTGGAACGGCCTTCCGCCATGCTCCCGTCGTCCGGGCGGGTCACGGCCAGGGCAATGCCGAACTGGTTGGCTTCCCCCTCCTCGCAGACGCCCAGGTGCTGGAGAGGCTGGCTGCAAACGAAGCCGCCGGACCATTGGACGGCGGCGCCGCAGAAGTTGTCCCGCGTGGAATCGCTCCATCCCGCGCGGCAGAAGGCCTTCCACGGGCTGCCGCCAAGCTGCTGCTCCACGTTCAGGGCGATGCCGGCCACGGTGTGGAGGTTCTTCCTTTCCTCCCCGTCCGGCAGTTCGTTGATGCGGGCCATGAAGGGGGTGAGCTTGACGGCCCCGGAATCATGCACCCACGCCAGTTCCGCCAGGACGTTGAAATTCTTGCCGTCCGTGTGTTTCAGCGGGGAGGCGTTCTGGGGGCAGCTGGTGAAGTTGCCGCCCAGCATGGCGTACCACTGCTCGTGGAACTGGTGCTGGAAGATGACGCCCAGGTTGGAATCCGCCATGGGAATCACCTGGTTGTTGACGAAGGGGGAGGCGCAGAACTGGCCGAAGGAGGAATTGGCGTAGCTGTTGGTGTCAAAATAATTCGTCTGGTTCACCACGCCCGCGACTATGGCGCTTTTTCCCCGGTTGAAGGTTTGCAGGAGCGCTATTTCCGGCAGGAAGAAGATTCTTTCCCCGAAGATGTCCGTATGCGTGTCTCCCGTCAGGCCGATGGCGTCATTCATGTTGCCGCCCCTCCACGTCTTTCCGGTCAGCGCAGTGGAGCCTGAAAGCTCCAGTTTCAGCCACGTTTCCCGGTTGCTGGGCGCCTGGATGAGGCGGTAATTGGCGTGGGCGTGCAGCAGGTACCAGAGCTGGGTGCCGGGCTTGTCCGGAGCCGGGTGGTGGATGGAGTTGTAGGAAAAGGCGTTTTCCACCAGGAATTCCAGTCCCGCGCGGTGCGCTTTGGAGTGGAGGCCGGTCAGGGCCTGCGTAAGGGAATCGTTGGGGATGGGGGCCGTTTCGTCCCCGTAATCCCCGCCCAGCAAATTGATGTCCGCCAGCAGGTGGGCCGGAGGTTCCGGCTGGTCCGGGCGGAGCATTTCGGTTCCTGCCTGTCTGCCCTGGGCGGCGAAGGCTCCCAGAAGGCCGAGGATGATGAGGGGACGGTACATGTTGTCAGGTGAATAGGTAAGTGGTGCAGGGGGCGGAGGGGCCCTATCCTAAGGGATGGGGCAGGAGGAGGAAAAGCGGCAAATCACCCCCGTTGAGTCATGACGCAGCCGGCGGGGCATTTCTGCCGCGGAAGGTCCGGTTCAGGGGGAAATGCCGGAAGCGCGCCGGAAAGACGGGGCCGGTTAAAAGCCCAGGGCTTCCTTCTGCCAGTTCAGCAGGGTGGAGACGCCTTTTTCCCTGTCTTCCGCAATGGCTTCCAGGGAGGCCCGGGTAATCAGGAAGGAGCCTTCCATGCCCAGTTCTTCAGCCTTTTCATCCCTGAGCTTGCACAGGCGCGCCAGATTGGCCTCAAACTGGTCGGAATGCTGGCGGCGCTGGATGCGCGGGCGGCAGGGATAGTCGTCTTCATCCAGCAGGTAAAATTTCTGGAGGGCGTCCATGAACCGGCTGCGCCTGTGGGAGTGGAAGCGGGGCGGAGGAGTCACGGTGCGCTGTTCCTGAAGGGCCAGGCTCCACTGGATGAGGTCCGCGTTGGAGCAGACCATGAACGCGGGCTTGTCCCACGCTTTAGCCTCCGCATCGCGCCATGTCCACAGTTCCCGGAGGGCGGCCAGCCCTTTCCTGTTCAGCTTGCCGCAGCCCTGGATGCGCCAGGGGTCCTGATGGCCGGCCAGATGGCGTTCCCGGGCTCGGTCCATGGAGTGCCTGCAAATCTCTTCAAACCAGCCCATGCGTCCTTTTTCCCGGAGGGCGGCCGTCAGTTTGTCCGCCATGTCCAGCATGTAATTCACGTCGTTCAGGGCATAGGTGACCATGGTCGGGGAAAGGGGGCGCCGCGCCCAGTCCGCCTTTTGGGAGGACTTGCTCAGGGCTACGCCGTGGAAATGTTCCACCAGGGCGGCCAGCCCGAACTGGCGGAAGCCCAGCAGGCGCGCCGCCGTCTGGGTATCCCAGATCATGGCGGGCAGCGTTTCCCAGGCGTTCTGGAAGAGGCTCATGTCATAATCCGCCCCGTGCATCCAGACTTCCGTTTCCTTCAGCCAGTTGTAAAACGGCCCCATGTCTTCAATGGAGAGAGGGTCGATCAGGCAGGAGCCCGTTTCATCCGCGTACTGGATCAGGCAGATCTTTTCCTGATAGCGGTGCAGGCTGTCTGCCTCCAGGTCCAGGACTACCCGTCCCGTGGGCTGTGCGGTGGCGCGCTTGCGCCATTCCAGTAATTCCTCTTTCTCGCTAATCATCTTATTGCAACAGAGCGGGATTGAACCATGTATCAGCACGCCGGGCAACTGGAAATGCAAAAAAAGTGCTGATGGGGCAATCATGTATTGCCTATTTCCCGGAAATAGGGCACGAAGAAAGGCGCATGGAAGAGGAAGCTACAGAAACCGGACGCAACCACGGAGAACAGCCTTTGGACGAATTGATGAAGCGCTGGCATCTGACCAACCACGACCTGGTGGAGATTTCCCCGGAACAGCTTACCCACAAGCAGGTTCAAAAGGCCCGGCAGGGACGCCAGCTTACCTTGAAAATGATGCAGAAGGTGTGCCGCGCCTTGAACGTGGCCATCTGGGAGCGGCTTACCCCCATGCAGAAGGAGCAGTATTTTGAATACATGCACAAGCATGTGTTCAGCTATGCCAAGGGGTATGACCCGGCCTGGAAGGATCCGAACATGGACATGATGGCCTGATTCCGGACCTCTTTTCCGCCGCGGAGGCACGCATTCCCTTTTCCGTTTCTTGTTTCACGCTTCCGGGGGAAACCGGGCTGCGGCAGGGAATTTTTTTACAAGGCTGGCGGTTTTTATGAAGCGCCCTGATGCCCCGTTTTTTCCCGTTTTTACGGGAGATGGGCAGATCGTTCCGGGTATGGTATTGTGTTCCAGCAGGATGGAAAAAACAGACATTCCATTTGACAGCCAGAAAACCAGGGTGTATACGCCGCGCTCCTTTTTATCCGTCATCATGATGAATATTGCTTTTATTACCTGTTTCGTCGGTGTTCTGGGGATGTGTGCGGGAGCGTCCCTGGCCGAGGGCAAGCCGTGGTCCGGAGAAAAAGTTCCGCTGGCGGAGGACGGCGCGGTGGTTCTGGATGACAATGAATACCTGCTGAACCTGGCGGATTATGAAAAACTGGAGCAGGGAGGCGGTTTGCTGGTGCGGTATGCAGCCGGAAAGAACGGGCTCCGGGAAGACTCCGGCGCGTTCTATTTTGAAAACAGCCATGGAAAAATGGTGAGCGCCGCCGTGGAGCCGGTATCCGGAAATGCCGGAAAAACGGAACCGGAGCGTCTGGCCCTGGTCAGTCCCGCTTTCCCGCTGAATCCGGAAGGTAAGTGGAGCCTCAAGCGGAAGAGCAGGCCAGCCGAACTTTACCGGAAGAAGGTGGCCGTCTCCCACATGGACCAGGAATACACGTTCCAGAGCCACGAAGATGCGCAGGTGAAACTGGTGCACGGCGTGCTGGCAAATGCCCTGGTATCGGGAAATAACCGCTCCAAGAGTTATAACTCTTTCAAGGTAAGCCGTCCTACCCCCCCCCCCCCCTCCCCCCCCTCTCTTTCTGACTCGCTGAAGGAAAATTCCGGTTCTTCAGACGGGGAGGAAGAGGCAAGGGAGGAGGACGGACAGGCGGAAAGCCATGGGGACCGGGAGAAGCCGGAATCCGGGTTGCATCTTGCAGAGAATGCTGTTGCGGTTTCCGGCCCCGGCAGCCTTGCCGCGGTCCTGCGCGCGGGGCAGGACATCACTGTGACCGGAGGTGGAAGCGTTGCCCTGGAGGAAGGATTTGACGGAACGGTGCGGATGGAAGGTTCCGGAGATATTTTCCTGGACAGCGTCAATGTCAGCGACGGCGGCAACAAGGAAAAGCATTACGGCCTGAATATCCGGATGGACGGCGGCCCCGGCTCCAAGGTGTATCTGGGCTTCACGAGCTCTACGGCGCGCACGGCTTTTTTAGAGGGTACCGTTTCCGGTACGGGGACGCTGGTGTTTGAGAACACCAGCCGCAGCCGGGTAAGCATTTTTGACCTGACGGGCGCGGACATGAGCGGTTTCAGCGGCGTGGTCCAGGCGGCGGCGCCGCGTTCCAGCCTCTCCTCAGAAGGGTATAATACGCCCGTCCAGCTTCAGGCGGCGGGGAATATGAACGCCACGGTCATGGACCTGTCCGTGATCCGCCAGGGCGGCAAGGACCCCGCCGGGCTGGGAGGCTGGCTGACGGGCAATGCGGGAACTCCGTCCCTGGTCATTTTGAAGCTGGAGGGGGATTTGACCATCTCCGGCCTGGAAGGGGCCACGGCCGGTTCCTCCTCCCGCGTGACGGTGGGCAATGGGGCTGCCGCTACCCTGACCATTGACGGTGCGGAGAACCATGAATTCAAGGGAATGATCGGCGCCGCGGGCGCGGACGGCGGCTACTACGTGGGGACGGAGAAGAATGAGAGCTACAAGAATACCCAGCTTGTGGAGGCGGACGGCACCGGAGTCATCAATCTGGTCAAGAAGGGAAGCGGGGAGCAAACCGTTTATTCTGGCCGGCTGGGCAGTCTGGACATTCAGGGCGGCGTTTTCCGCCTGGGGGCGGATGGGGCCCTGACCGTAGGGAATTCCTTTTCCACTTCCTCCGGCGGCTTGCTGGACATTGCGGCAGGGGCCGCCCTCGCGCTGGATTACCATGAAGCGGCTTCCCGGCTGGGGGGAATGAACTGGCGGTCCGCCGGAACGCTTGTCTTCAACAAGGGACTGGTTCTGGATGTGGACGGAACGTTTCAACTGGATTCTTCCGTGCAATTTGCGGAGGGCTGCCTGCTGACGGTAATCATGCCCGAATCCGGCATTCAATCCGGAGAATCCCGCAAGCTGGTTTCCGTGACGGAGGGGAACACCCTGTCCTTTGCGGACGCCGTGCAGCGGGAAAAGGTCAGGTACGCCACGGGCAGGAATGCCGACGGCAGCTGGATTTACCGGGAGCTGGACGTTTACAGCGGACTGACCCTGAATGTGCAGGGGGGAGGCCAATGGCAGATGCTCGTAACCGGGCTGGATTCCACTTCCCTGGAAGGCACCTATTTTGACGCGGACAAGTTCAATTACTACGTCTGGCAGGGGAACGGGTCCAAGGTTCCGGACGGCAGCGTGTGGTCCGACGGGGCGGCGGGCTCCAGCCCGTGGGAAGGCGGCCTGACGTTCCGCAACGGGGAGCGTGAAGTCTTCTTCGGCATGCAGGATTTATCCGGTCATGCCGTGGACAGCTTTGACGTCATCCTTGACGGAACGGTGCGCGTCTCCAGCCTGACAGTCTCCGTGGACAAGGAGGCGAACGGCGGCATGGGCTATGTCTTCCACGCCGCGGACGGCGGCGCAGGCAGCATTGCGGACGCCGGACCGGACCACGCGGGCGAGCTGGTCAAGGAGGGCGCAGGCATGCTTACCCTGGCTACCGGCAATACTTTTTCCGGCGGAACGGAAATCCGTGAGGGCAGTATTCTGGCCGCCCGTGAAGGAGCCCTGGGCGCCGGGGATATCCGCATGGCGGACGGAACGGAACTGTATGTCAACTACCCCTTTGCCACGGAGCTGGATTCCTCTTACCGCAACCCCTCCATTGCCAACAACATCCGGATCGGGACGTCCTCCAAGGACACGGCGAAGGTGGTCATCGGCTACTCCCCCCTTTCCCTGGCGGAGAAGGAAGACCTGCCCGGCGCAGGTTCCTCCGGCTACCAGTGGGATTACCTAACTTCCCGCCACTGGCGCACGCTGTCCCTGACCGGCAGGCTGGACGGCTATGGGGAACTGACGCTGATGGGCTATACCTCCACGACGGCGGGCGGCCAGGACAAGTGGGTAAGCATGTTCCACATCTGCGATGAAAGCCTGGCCCCGGGGGAGAAGTCCAATTTCACCGGCACGGTCAAGCTGGACAACTACATTCTGTATTCCGAGGCGGACTCCCCCGCCAATGCGGATGCCAACAACGACATCCTGGCCATCCGGAAGCCCGGCGCCGTACAGCTCATCGTGGAAGACGATGCGCTGCGGAACGCCAAGGTGGACCTGACCCGCGCCCATACCGTGAACGCGGCGGACAACGGCACCGCTTTTGAAGGAAAGGAACGCATGGACCTTTACCACATCCTGCTGGTGCAGAAGGATGCCGTTCTGGCGGGGCTGCAAGGGGATTTGATCGGGAAAACGCAGGACAGCGAGTATTACGGCAAGACTTGCACCGTGGGGAGCGAAGTGGATACGCTGCGCGTGCTGACCAACTCCAACAGTACGCTGACGCTGGATGTGGACGGTACGGAAAAACTGTATTTTGCCGGCGTCTTCGGGACGGCATCCACGTATGGTTCCGCTACCTCCGGCAAGGTGACGGCCGCAAGCAGGGAAACCCTTTCCCTGACCAAGACGGGCGCGGGAGCCCAGTACATTCATACGGCCACGGTCAACCGCCTGGTGCTCCAGGAGGGGACGCTGGGCTTCAACAGCCTCAACGTGAAAACGAGCGCCGTCCTGTACGGAGGAACCAACCTGAATCTGGGAGTGACGCGGGGCATCGCCTCCGACGGCACGGCGCAGGAGTGGGGCGCAGCGGGGGGAGGCATGACCATCAATCCCGGTTATGCGCTCCACATCGTGACGGACAGGACCGTAAACGCCGGTACGGAGGCAGGGGCCGTTGCGGTTCCTGAAACGGCGGTGGTGAACGGTTCCGTGACGGTATCTGATTCCTCCTTCCTGTATTTTGACTGCTCCATCCTGCCTTCCGAACTGCAGGAGCATCCCCTGCTGGCCGTCAAGGGGCTGGAGGACATCGCTGATTCCGGCAGGTTGAACCTGAACGGCGACATCCTGGTGCGTTTCGGGGGATACGATTTTGGAGAAACGGACACGGTTGACAAAAAATATTATCTGGCGACGACGGAAAGCGGCATTTACGTGGACGGGGCGCTGGGCGGCTTTCAAACCCGCACGATTTCCATCGGGAACGGGTGGTTCGGCATCATCAAGGTTTCCGGGGACAATCTGAACCTGGTCATGACGGTGACCAATACGCCCATCCGCACCTGGTACAACGGGGAAAACCGGAGCGAGGGGGAATACGTGGCCGCCACGGACAACGTCTGGTTTGCCAATGAATTGCCCGAAGGGGAGGGGACCGACCGCAACCACTGGCTGGAGGGCCTGGACAAAAATCTGGGCCTTAATGGCTTTTACCGGGATACCTACCATGTGGCCTTCGGCGCGGAAGGAGCCGGGAAAACAGGAATGGTGGAAAGGGAGGAAGGAAAGGATTACAACGTGGTGCTCATCAGGGGGGAAGTGCGCCCCGCCTCCATCCGCGTGAAGGATGACGTCAACTACATCTTCCGCGCCCATGCGGACGGAGGCCTGATTGCGGACGGGGAGCTTCCGGATGACTATGAAACCAGCAACTGGAAAACCATTCTGACCAAGGAGGGAGCAGGAACCCTGGTGATGGAGACGGCCAACACGTATTCCGGCGGAACGGAAATCAACGGCGGCAGGGTAGTCATGAGGGATGCCGGAGCCCTGGGGACCGGGGAAATCCGGATGTTTGACGGCACCTCCCTGGCGCTGGACTACCAGAGCGGGGGCTTTATCCAGAAGGTGGCTCTGCTGAATAACCTGCTGACGGTGGCGGAGGATTCCGTGGTGACGGTGTCCCATACGGACAGGGTGATCGGTGGCGTCATTTCCACGGTCCGGGGGGATTCCACCGCCAACCTTGTCCTGCAGCATGCCAACGGCAGCGGCCAGACCGTTTTCCAGCTGGATGACGGCTCCAAATTCCATGGAAAGATCAGCATGAGCGGGACGCAGGACGGCCAGGGAACGGTGCAGGCTTGCCTGGACCGGAACACGTGGGAAGAAGCCGGTTTTGATTTAAGCCTGAATGGTGTGCAGAGCACGATACTGCATCTTGATTCCGTGGAGGACGTCCATCACATCACCCTGGCCGGCATCATGGGGCAGGATGAGGCTTCCTTCGTGACCACGGAAGCCAGCGCGGGGCGCGATTCCTCCACCACCCTTTTCCTGGCGGTGGGGACGCAGGACCGGATTTATTGCGGCAATGTGGGCTTTGGGCAGTACATCGACATGTATGATACGGGCCTGCGCCATGAGTCCGGCTACATCAGCCTGGTGAAGACGGGCATCTTTTCCCAGACGGTGGGGAATGCGCGCCTGGCTTCCCTGCAAATTGACGCGGGTTCCCTCAAGGTGGTAAACACTCTTCTGCTGGCCGGGGAATTGAGCGTGGCGCAGGATGGCAATCTGGTGGTGGGCCATGACGAATGGCAGGGGCTGTACGATTATGACGTGCAGGTCAACGACGGCGGCGTTCTGCGCCTGGGCTCCGGCTTTGGTTCCCTGACCGGGACTCCCTACACGGAAGACGGAGTTCAGAAAACCGGCAATACGATTCTTCTGAACGGCGGAGGCGTGCTGGGCATGCTGGACGCGGACTGGAGCAATGAGAATGAAATGGTGGTGAACGCCGGAGGGAAGGCCTTTGTGCTGGATACGACGGGTTACGATCCGGACTCCATGACGGCCTCCGGAAACAGCCATGTCATGACGCTCAACGGAACCGTCAAGCCCGGCGGCGCCTCCGGGACCATCATCGTCAAGAACGGCAATGCAGGCAAAAACGGCCGCGTGGTGCTGGGCGCGGCCAACACCTGGGACGGGATCTACCAGGTAACGGACCATGCCGCGCTGGAGCTGGCGCATGCGGGCGCGCTCAATACGAAAGCCGGAGTCGAACTCCAGGGAGCGGCTTCCCGACTGGACGTGAAGGCCGGAACGGTTTCCTACGCCGCTTCCGTGAAGCTGGCGGGAGCGGGAGCCTCCGTCAATACGCTGAACTCTTCCTCCCTCTCCGATATTTCCGTGGCGGTGACGGCCCGCACCGGGGCCGCCTCCTCCACGGTGGAGCGGGCTTTTCTAGGTTCTTCCGCCGGAGCGGGAATCGTGCAGGGAGCAGGCTCCGCGGCCCGCGCCCTGTTCAACGGCGTCAACGTGAACGTCAGGACGGGAGCGGCGCTGGCCCATACGGAATTCTCCGGCTCCGTGCTGGAGGTGGCCGCAGGGCAGGAGGCCCGCGTGACGGACATGCTCATTCATGCGGCGGATTCCGGCATCAGGCTGGGCGCGTTTTCCTCCCTGGCCGTCACTGGCGTTTCCACAACGGATTCCGTGCCGAACCTGAACATCAGCTATGCGGACGGCAACTTTTCCATGACAGCTCCCGATGCGTGGACGACCAATGCGCTGATTACCGGGGCCGGGCAGGCCTCCGTGGACTTCTCCGGCGGCGTGAACCTGCTGCTGACGGAGTGCTCCGGCAGCCTGATTGAAAAACTGGTGGAAGCCCGTGTGAGCACCATCAACTTCTTGCTGTATGACGGCTCCCTCACCAATGCCTTCAGCGGGGATTACTCCCTGGCCACCGTCCTTTATGACGCCGCCCTGAAAAACGCCGGCTTCATCCTGGCAAACGGGGACTCCTGGATGCGCGACGGCGTGGTGACGCTGGTGCGCACGGTTCCCGAACCCGGTACGGCCTCCGTAGCCTTGCTGGGCCTGGGCGCGCTGCTGCTGCGCCGCCGCAGGAGCTGAACTCCTGAAAAACATTCCGGCGCCGCGCGCATGAATCATGCAGACGGCGCCGGAAAAGGCAAAACGGAGAACCGGAACAAGGCCCGGTCCGGGAAATGGAAATACTTTATTGGGCGGACTTCGCCTGCTGCCAGCGTTCCTCCATGGCGTCCAGGGAGACTTCTTCCAGGGAAAGGCCGTCTTTGGCAAGCAGGCGTTCCATTTCATTGAAACGCCGTTCAAACTTCCTGTTCGCTCCGGCCATGGCCGTTTCCGGGTCTATTCCCTTCTTCCGGCACAGGTTGACTACGGAAAACAGGAGGTCCCCCAGTTCTTCCGTGACGTGCGGATCTTCCTCCGGCACGGGAAGGATCTCCTCACACTCCGCGGTTTCCTCCTTCACCTTGTCCAGGGCGCCCTGGGCGTCCGCCCAGTCAAACCCCGCTTTGGCGGCTTTTTTCTGGAGCTTCCAGGCGCGGAGCATGGGCGGCAGCCCCTTGCCCGTTCCATGAAGGTACGGGGTGGCCTCCGCGCCTTTTTCCTGGCGTTTGATCTTGTCCCACTGGGCCAGCACGGCATCCGTCGTGTCTGCCGTGGACTGGGCAAACACGTGGGGATGGCGGCGGACGAGCTTTTCACTCACTTCCGCGGCCACATCGTTGAAATTGAAACGCCCCGCCTCCTGGGCGATCTCCGCATGAAAAACCACTTGAAGCAGAACGTCGCCCAGCTCCTCCCGCATCTGCTCCCAGTCGTCCCTCTGGATGGTGTCCACCACTTCATAGGCCTCCTCGATCATGTTGGAAATCAGGGAGTGGTGGGTCTGTTCCGCGTCCCAGGGGCAGCCCTGGGGAGCGCGCAGGCGTTTCATGATGGCGATGAGGCGCTGCATTTGAAGGGCAGGCTCGCGGCATTCGATCATTTCAGTGTCGTTCATGACGGAGCCATACTAATCGCGCAAGGGCGGATGACTAGCAAAAATTCCTCTTTACCCGGAACGGTTCTTCCCTACACTCGCCCCCATGGAAGTTCACACGTGGAAAGAACGCACGGAAGAAGGCACCCTGGTATACAGGGCATGCCACCACGCCAGCAAATGGAAGCTGGAATGCGCCCCCAAGGTGGGCCGTGCGGAACGTGACGATGTGGAATGGGAACATGTGGAATTCACGCGGGCGCACTGGGTGACCCTGCGCGACGTGCTCTGGCGCAAGTACCAGCGCAAACGCTGTCCGTGGCGTTTCATTGAAGCCATAGACAAGCTTCTGGAAGACATGCCGGAAGAGGAGGAACCCGGTTCTCCCGATGGGGAGGACGGGCAGTAGGAACGCCCTTCAACTTCTGCCGTGCCGGGGATGCTGGAAGCGGTTTTCAGGGAATGGCTCTCCTGGGTGTACCCCTTCGTCTGTGAGTTGTGCGGACGGGGCGGACTGGACGGCTGCCATGTTTGTCCGGAATGCCGGGAGCGTTTCGTGCCCATTGAACCTCCCTGCTGCGCCGTTTGCGGAGAACCTGCGGAAGGCTCCTTCATCCCGTCCGGGTTATGCGCCCGCTGTGCGGAAACGGCTCCGTCCTTTGAGGAAGCCCGCGCCGCATACGTGAACGAAGGGGCATTGAGGGAGCTTCTGCTGGCCTTCAAATATGCGGGGGCCGTTCATCTGGCCGGAACCTTCGCGCGGATGATGGCGGAGGCCGTGCGCGGAAATCCCCACTGGTTCGGAGGAAAAAAGCGCCTGCTCGTTCCCGTGCCCATGCACCGCCGCAAGCTGGTGCGGAGGGGGTACAACCAGGCGCAGGAACTGGCGGCGCTGCTGGGGAGAGAACTGGGCTGGCCCTGTGCCGGGGTGCTGAAACGCCTGCCTGACCGGCTGCCCCAGGCCAGCCTGGCGCGGAAGCAGCGGCTCAGGCACGCCCGCAGGATTTATGCCGCGGATGAAAAAAGAATCAAACGTCATCCCGTCGCGGGAAGGGACGTGCTGCTGGTGGATGACGTTTTTACGACCGGGGCTACGGCGGACGCCTGCGCGCATCTGCTGCTCCGGGCCGGGGCGGCTTCCGTTTGCGTGCTGACGCTGGCGCGGACGCACCATGCATGGCATGGCTGAACCGGAATTTCCTTTCAGCTTCACCGTTTCCTTCCTACAATGGCAGTCATGAATCCGGAGCTGATGTTTCATACGGAAGACGAAGTCATGTTTTATGATACGGACTGCGGCGGAGTGGTTCATAACTTGGCCTACCTGCGCATGATTGAAGCCTGCCGCACCAAGCTGGGAGCCAAATTGGGCATGGATTACAAAACCATGAGCGATTTGCAGCAGTTCGCCGTGGTGGTCCGCCATGAAATCGACTACGTACGCCCCGCCGTGCTGGGGGACACCATTCTGACGACGGGATGGCTGCAATCCGTGGAACGGGCCCGGTTCTGGTGCGATTTTGAAATGCGCCGCGCCTCCAACAACGATCTTCTGGTGAGGGCCCATCAACAGCTGGCCCTGGTCCGGATGCCCCAGGGGCGCCCCGCGCGCATTCCAGCTGAATGGCGTGCGCGGTGGCAGGAATACATGGAATCCTGATCTTTTTTTGTCCGTCTTCCATTTTGCGCTTGCCATGAAAGGGGGCGTGGTGTTTACTGCCTCCGCCCTTCCAGCAAGGGTAAGTGCTTGGGTAGCTCAGTTGGTAGAGCAGTAGACTTTTAATCTATTGGTCCCGGGTTCGAGTCCCGGTCCAAGTACCATTCCCTTTCATACGTTGAAACTCCGCAGGAAGTATTTCCGGGCGGAGTTTCTTTTTTGAGGTAGCCGGAAAACGGGCGGGAACGTGGTGTTCCACCATCCAATGAGCATGGGAATGGGTATTGCCGTGCTGCCCGGTCCGTGAGGCCGCCGGCGGAACGGAAAGACGGAACCGGGCGGGGATGTCCATCAGGGCAAATCATGCCGGACGGCGCGTTCTATTTCATGGAACAGCAGGAAATGGTCTTTCAAATGGTACAGCCATGATCGGATGTCGGCCAGTTCGTGGGTTTCCAGCATGACCACCGGGAAGATGAACGGATTTTTTTTAACGGAGACTTCAATGAGGCCGATGATTTCGTTCCTCCTGCTCAGGACGGGGATGGCGAGGTATTGCATGTATTTTTCCTCCGGGGGCTGGTTGCGCTTCCGGAAGAAGCTGCGCCGCACTTCCGCCGGGCCGGAGAGGACCACGGGGCTGAGATGGCGTTCAGCGAACAATTGTTCATCCAGCATGGAGGGAGTTCCCGTCACGGGCCGCGGAGGCTGGGCCAGCAGAGAGGGGATGTCGTTATTGTGTTCTCCCTGCGCGTAGCCTGTGACGCGCAGGAAGGTCTGGCCCTGCTGCCACTCCGCCTGGATGTAAAGCACTTCAAAGATGAGGGAGCTTTTATATTCGGCCAGGGCTGCGGCGATGGTGGAACACAGGAACAGGCAGGCGGAGTTGAAGCTTTCCGTCGTTGCGCGGGAGCCGTCCGCTTTTTTCTCCCGGCGGTCTTCTCCATTCAGCTTGTTGGCGAAGTTTTCATATTCCCCGCTGAGGGCGGCGTAGGTTTTTTTGTAAAGAGCCGCACTGCGGTTTTTCAGCGTGCAGGCCTGTTTCTTCATCTCCCGGTTCCTGTTGATCAGCCTCTGGCATTCCACGTGCCACACGATGAAAGCGGCGCCCAGGATAACCAGCAGGACGATTTTTCCCGTGTTGGCGCCTTCCATGGGCGTCCCTCCGATGATGGAGATCACAACGACCAGGATGGGCTGGAACAGGTTTGCTTTTTTGAGGAAGGAGGGCTCTTTGAACATAAGAAAGATGCGGGAGAAAGGTTGGTTGAAAAGAAGGTGATGCTGTACAAGTCTTGTTAAAGGTGTGTTATTTGTTGATTATCAAAAATATTCCATATTGAAGGTTGAAATGGTGCGGAATGAAAGCAGGAAGCGGAGAGATTTTTTCTTATGCCATCTTAAATTAAGTTTATTTATAATCAATGAGTTTTTTGTTAATTTAGAAGCATTCTAATACGATATTTCTTTGAATGATAAGGCTTCCTTTGTTCCAATAATTGTTAGGAAAAAATAAGAGTTTTCCATTTGGGAAACGATTTGTTAAATCGCAGTGTTTTGATGTGTTTTATTTTGATTCATGGAATATCTTTGTTTACAGGGTAAAAGCATGGAGAGCCGGAGCAAGCTCCGTCCGGAGGGCCGGACTCCTTGCGGAATTGTCCGTCAATATCCGGATGGGGAAAAGGAATGGTGAATGGGCCCCCGGATATCAAGGGGGGGGAACAAATATTCTTCCGGCTTTTTACCGGAAATGATGCGGGTTACGGCTCCGGTGGCTGCGGTGCCGGAACGTCAGGGCTTGCCCCTGGAAAAACCCTGCCGCGGTAATGTTCCGTGCGCGCCTGCCAGGCTACCCGCCGTGCCGCATTATTCGGCATGGTTTTCTTCTGCCCACTTCCTGTACTGTGCGGACAGTTGTTCAATAAGCGGCTGGTGCCTGGAAGCGAGGTTTTTTTGTTCCGTCCTGTCCCTGATGTCGTATACCTGCCAGGGGCCGCGGTTGGGAGCCACCAGCTTGAATTGGCTGGTCAGGGCCGCGCGGTTCCTCTGGTGCTCCCAGAAAATGGTGCGGGAAGGGCAGGTGCCGGGAATGTAGTCCCATACCCTGGACGGAGGAAGCTTTCCGGGATTGGCCCAGTAGGCGTTGAGCGGCTTGCCGTCCATGTGGACGGGAACCGGAAGCTGGGCCCACGCCAGGCAGGTGGGGGCGAGATCCTGAAGCAGGAAGGGGGAGTGATAGCGCGCGCCGGGACGGATTCTGGAAGGGTAGCGGATGATGAAAGGCGCGGACAAGCCGCCGTCAAAGGTCTCAATCTTATACTGGCGGTAGGGGGTGTTGGACACGGCCGCCCACATGGGGCCGTACCCGTCCCGGCAGCCGGCTTCCCCCAGCGGACCGATGGGAAGAACGGTTTTCTTGTTCCTGTTGTTCTGGGGCATTTCCGCCGTTGCGCCGTTGTCTGACAGGAACATGACGATCGTGTTGCCGCTGAGGCGGTGGCGGTCCAGGGACGCAAGGATGCGGCCTATGCCGCGGTCCATGATGGAGATTTGGGCGGCGTAGGTGGCCATGCACCTGGAAAGGTAGTCCTTGCGCTCTGCTGTGGTCTTTTCATAGCCGGAAGGATTGAATTTTCCGGCCATGCCCAGCTTGGCGGAGGGAGGGACGATTCCGAGCTGTTTTTGTTTTTCCAGCCTCTTGGAGGCGATGGCATGCGGAGATTTTCCGCGGTAGGACGGCAGCATTTTTTCTATTTCCTCCCGGGGGGCCTGAAGGGGGGTGTGCGGGGCCGTGTAAGCCACGTAGAGGAAGAAGGGTTTTTTGCTTTTGGCGGCGTCGTCAATGTAGGCCAGGGCCGTTTGGGTGATGTCTTCCGTCATGTAGAAATCCTCCGGCAGGTCCTCCGGACGGAGCAATTTTCCGTCTTCTCCGAAGGGGCGGTCCGGCATGGGCTTGTAGTAATCCGCCGCGCCTCCCAGCAGGCCGCGGGAACGGTCGAAGCCGCGGTCCCAGGGGTAGGTTCCGCGGACTTTCCCCAGATGCCATTTTCCGGAAAGGTAGGTACGGTATCCCGCTTTTTTCAGGAGTTCAGGGAGGGTGGGGATATCCGGATTCAGCCGCCCGCGGTAGCCGGGGCGTCCGCTGTCGTCGTCCAGCAGCCCTACGTCCACCTTGTGGGGCTCGCAGCCGGTCATGATGGAGGCGCGGGAGGGGGAGCAGCGGGAAGCCGTGTAGCACCGTGTAGCCAGCATGCCCTGTGCGGCGAGGGAGTCCAGATGGGGAGTGGGGATTTCCGAGCCGTAGCAGCCCAGGTCGGACCATCCCATGTCGTCAGCCAGGATGAGGACGATGTTGGGCTTGTCCGCCGGGGAGGGGACAGGGGAGAGCAGCCAGAGGGCCATGCAGGCCAGGAGGGGGAAACTTGGAATGAAACGCATGGGAGGAACGGGGTGTATGATAAAGCAGGCAGGCCCGCGGACGGATCCTGCCCGGAGGCTGGAAAAGGAAAGCTGTCTTCCCTGTTGGCCCGGACAGCTTGCGCGACCGGGAATTCCTCCGGAAAAAGCCGGGTGGGCGGATATGGTGCGCCGGAAAAAATGCGTCTGCTACCACCACAGGACGGCGCAGAGCAGAATGGCGGCTCCGTAGGCCATGCCGCCCAGGCAGAGGGGCGTCCACCAGGCCGGTTTGGAGCATATCTTGTTCACCATGTCACGGTACAGGTAGGGCTTGCCTATCCAGAGGAGGGAAAGGAAAATGACAATGTAGCACCAGATGGGGATGAGCAGCCTGGTGACCGGGTCCTGGAGGAAGGCCGCGCTGAGAAGAGGGGCCGCCACCATCAGGCCGAAGATGCCGAGCGCCCGCGGAAAGAGCAGGTTTTTCACCTGGGTGACCATCAGCACCAGGAAAACGGGACACGCAAGCTGGAGTAGCCAGCGGATGCCTTCAAACTCCGCCAGCCCTACCCGGAAATAACTCAGCACGCCCAGCCCTTCCGGAGCCACCAGCAGGAAGAACCAGAACAGGCCGATGGCCAGCAGAACCTGGGCCAGCAGGTGGTTGCGCGGGGAGGCCAGCAGAAAGGCCTGCACCTGCTGCCTTTTTACCAGTGCGTAAAGGTGAACCAGCAGCAGAACGGCGCCCAGGACATATCCCGCCACGGGCAGCGGTATCATTCCATCATACGGATGCAGGAAGGGAGCGTGCTGGTTCATCTGAACGCTAACCTTAATGATTATCCCGGCTTCGTAAAGGCGAATCAGCGGGAGAGAGAAGAAAATTCCATCGGATTCCCGGCGTCAGGCCGCTGGAATTCCCCCGCAGCCGGCGGAGGAACGCAGGCTCAGGAGCCTTGGGTGACTTTTTCAAACGTGGGATCCTCCACAGGGGTGATTTTCCCGTCCGCGTAAAGCACCATGATGCCTCCCTGATGACGTTCCAGGGCCGGGACCACGATTTCCTCAAAGTCCTGCTCCGTGATGACGCTGCGCCCGTCAAGCGGAATGCCGTCGCTGATCCAGGGCTTGCCGCGCAGGGCCTGCCCGCGCGCCACGTTCATGGGGCGTCCCTTCCGGTTGTCCAGCCAGCTGGTGTAGGAAATGGTGTCCGGGCTGGCGGGAAGGATGGAATCTTCCGCCGCGAGGATTTCCGGCCGGTTGTCATTCTTGCAGCGGAAGGTGTCCGGAAGCATGTTCGGCTCCTTGTCGCTCCGGGCGATCAGGTCGGGCTGTTCTGCGTTCACGATGGGGGCCAGGGCGTCCCACCAGTTCCGGCACTCCCTGGCGGTCAGAAGGCTGTCCTTCATGCCGCTGGAGGGCAGCTTCCCGCCGTTCTGGCCTGCGAATTCCTTGCCCCAGTCGCTGATGCGGCGCAGGTTGTCCGTGCAGCGCGTTCTGGCCGCAGTCTCCGTAGCATGGGAATAAATGCTGTAGGATACGCCAGCCAGCAGGGCGATGATGGCGATGACCACGAGAACTTCAATAAGCGTGAAACCTTTGCTGCGTGAGGGGAGTAAGCGGGCTTTCATGATTTCCCGCCATTATGCACGATTGCCGCCGCTTGAAAAGGCAGAAACTGCGCCCTGGGGCGAAAAGCGCCGGACGGAGCTCCGGAAATGAAAAGGGCCGGTCCCGTGAAGGACCGGCCCGCAGGAAAGGAAATGGCTGGATTGCGCTTACTTGGCGGAAGTGACCAGCGCGGCGAAGGATTCCGGCTTCAGGGAAGCGCCGCCCACCAGGGCTCCGTCAATGTCCGGCTGGGCCATGAGCTCCACCACGTTTTCCGGCTTTACGGAACCGCCGTACTGGATGCGCACCCTGGCGGCGGTGTCCGCGCCGAAGACGTCGGAAATGACCTTGCGGATGAAGGCGTGGGCTTCCTGCGCTTCCTTGGAGGTGGCGGTCAGGCCGGTGCCGATGGCCCAGACGGGTTCATAGGCGATGACCAGGTTGGCCACTTCTTCCGGGGTGAGATCCTTGAGACCGCCCTTGAGCTGGATTTCCAGCACGGGTTCCAGAATGCCGCCCAGGCGTTCATCCTTCGTTTCACCGATGCAGAAAATCGGGGTGATGCCGGCGGCGATGGCCTTCTTGATCTTGGCGTTGATGATGGCGTCCGTTTCTCCGAAGTACTGGCGGCGTTCGCTGTGGCCGAGCACGACGTACTTGAGGCCCAGTTCATTCAGCATGCTGGTGGAGATTTCCCCGGTGTAGGCTCCGTTGTCATACTGGGAGACGTTCTGGGCGCCTACGGCAGTGCAGGAGCAGCCGTTCAGGGCGTTCAGCACGGAGGGGATGGTGGTGAAGGGGGGAATGACGACCACGTCGCATGCGACGTCTTTTCCCTTAACGAGGTTTTTGAAGCTTTCGATGAATTGGGCGCCTTCGGCGGGGCCGATGTTCATCTTCCAGTTGGCGGCAATGATGGGTTTGCGGGACATAGTGGAATGAGATTAATCAGGAGCACGCATTGTTGCCAAATTGGGGCCGAGGTCAAGCACAGATCAAAAGGGCCGCATACGCGCCGTCCGATTTTTCCTCATGGGGAAGGATGAGTTTTTCCTCCTTCAGGGTCCATTCCGGGTGGTTTTGCAGAAAATCCCTGACCACCAGGCCGTCTTCCTCCGCGTCAATGGAACAGGTGGAATAAACCAGCCTGCCGCCCGGCTTGACGGCCTGGGAGGCGTTTTCAAGAATGCTCCTCTGGAGGGCGGCCAGGCGGCGGATTTCCTGCGGGGTCAGGCGCCAGCGCACGTCCACGCGGCGCTGGATGACCCCGGTGTTGGAACAGGGCACGTCCAGAAGCACGGCGTCAAAACGGCGTTCCCATTCCGGAGGGCAGGGGAGGGACCAGTCCGCCTGCGCCGTCCGGACGGAGGAGGAACCCTGCCTGTCCAGGTTTTCCTTCAAGGTGGGCAGACGGTGTTCATGGAGGTCCGTGGCGGTCAGGCGCGCCTTGCCTCCGGTAGCGGCGATGATGGCGGCGGATTTGCCGCCGGGGGCGGCGCAGGCGTCCAGGATTTCCTCGCCGGGCCGGGGAGCCAGCAGGTCGATGGCGTAGCGGGTGGAGGGGTCCGCCACGTAAAGGGAGCCCGCTTTGATCTCTTCCAGCGGCAGGGCGCCGTCTACGGAGAACCAGCCGGGAGCGCGGTCCAGCGGAGCCAGGGAGGCTGGCATGCCGTTCACGGGGACCAGCGGATTGGCGCGGACGTACAGGCGCGGCGTGGTGTTGTTCCAGTGGAGCAGGGCGCGGACCGTTTGCGGCTCCATCTGCTGCGTCCACCGCTGCACCAGCCACGCCGGGGTGGAATAAAGAACGGGAAGCGGCAGTTTTTCCCGTTCCTCCAGGATGGCTTTCTCCCGCCGAAGCGCGTTGCGCAGGATGGCGTTGACAAGCCCCCGCAGGCGTGCGGGCGCAAGATTGACGGTTTCATACACGGCGGCGTGGTCTGCCATCCCCAGCAGGAAAAGCTGGCACAGCCCCAGTTGGAGGATGAGGCGCATTTCCAGGTCCAGCCTGCCTTTCCGCAGGGAGTCGATCACATGGTCCAGCCAGGTCTGGTTGCGCAGCACGCCGAAGACGAGGGCCTGCACCAGATGCCTGTCCGCCGTGGAAAGCGCAGCCCGCGAACATTCCCGGTCCACGAGGGTTTCCGCAAAGGAGCGGCCTTCATGCCAGCGCATCAGGCAGGTCAGGGCTGTCTGGCGGGAGGTGGGGGGATTGTTCTTCACCGGGGAACTCTACATGCGGAACGTTCAAGTTTCAACCTGCAAAAGCAAGCGGCGGAAAAAGGGCGGTTTTCCGGGGTTGTTCCGGCTTTTGCCTGTCTTTTCTGGGGCTTCCCGCTTCCTTCCTGTAAATGGCCTGGAGCCTTTCCAACTGGTCTTTCCTTGTTTCCGCCAGATTGTGCCTTTCCTCCGGGTCGCTGCTGATTTGAAAAAGGAGCCACTTGTCCTGCTTGTGCGTGAGCTTCCAGCCGTCCCCCGTGATGACCGTGTGGTCCACTACTACGTAATCGCGCTGGCTGGAAGGTTTGCCGAAGAGCATGTTTTTATAGGAAACGGAATCCTTGCCTTCCGGCATGCCCACTCCCGCCAGCTCGGCAAAGGTGGCCATATGGTCGTAGCTGGCTACCAGGCTGCGGCAAACCTTCCCGTGCGGCACGGTCCCGGGCCAGGAGACGATGAGGGGAATGCGGATGCCCCCTTCATGGTTGGTCCATTTCAACCCGGCCAGGTTGACCATGGCGTTCTTTTGGCCGATGAGCCCGCGGCTGCCGCGGAAAACGTCCAGCAGCTCCCCGGTGCCGTCCAGAACGCCGCCGTGGCAGTTGAGGCCGCGGCCCCGCTCCTTGTCCGTGCGGTAGTAAAGTTCATGCCCGTTGTCGGAGCTGAAAACGATGATGGTGCGCTTCTCCAGTCCCAGCTTGTGCACCTGGGCCAGGATGGCGCCCACCTGCCTGTCCAGCTTGTCCACCATGGAGGCGTATTCCTCCGCCGCCCCGGCGCATTCCCTGTTGCCGCCCGCGGCGCCCGCATAGGCCTGGCGGATGGCTGGATGACCGGCATACTTGTTCTCTGCGGGGGGAATATCCACCGGGCCGTGGGGCAGGTTGGTGGAGAAGAGGATGAACATGGGTCTGTTCCGGTTTTCCTCCATGAACTTGAGGGTCTCCGCCAGCATGGCGTCCGGAGCGTACGTCACTTTGCCGTCCCGGTTTCCTCTCCGTTTTTCCGTGGCTCCCGGCCCGTAAATCTCCGGGGTCTTGCCGCCGTCGGCATGCGTGTTGCCCGGAAGGGGAAGGCGTTCGCCGTCTTTCCAGAGGAAGGAGGGATAATAGCCGTGGGCCCGCTGATGGTCCATGTATCCCACGTAACGGTCCCATCCGTGCCTTTTCAGCTCTCCGTGCCAGGTGGTGAAGCCCCACTCCAGCTTTCCGAACTGGCCCGTGACGTATCCTGCCTTTTTCAGCAGTTCCGGAAGGAAAACCTCTCCCCCGGAAGGCTTGATGCGGGCCGCCCTGGCCGCTTTCTTTTCCAGTTCCTCGTTGGACCAGCCTTGTTGTTCCGCCGTGATGACCAGGCCGCCGTTTGTCTGGGTGTAGGAGCGGGAGTGGCTGTCATGCACGCCCATGAGCAGGGAGGCGCGCGCCGGGCAGCAGTATTGGCTGCTGTAGCACCGGGTGAACATGATGCCCTGTTTGGCCAGGCGGTCGATGTTGGGCGTTTTCACGATCTCCTGGCCGTAGCAGCCCAGCATGCCCATGCCCAGGTCATCCGCATAAATCAGAATGATGTTGGGCCTGGAAGCGGCAGTGGCCGGGACCGGACAGAACGCCAGCGCTGAAACAACTGCCAGAAATGTGCATGAAATAAATCCCATCACGGGCAGTACGTGGAAAAGGAAAGGATTGTTGCAAAGAAAAAACCGTCCGGAACTGGTATTCCGGACGGTTGATTGAAAACGTTGTGTTGCGGGGGCTTAGTTGCCGTAGGGCTTGTTGACGCGGCTGAACTGCTTCAGGCGCAATCCATTGAGGTGGATGAAGCCTTCCGCGTCGTCCTGGTTGTACAGTTCCTCATGGCCGCCTTCCATCGTGGCGATTTCTTCGGAATACAGGGACTGCGGGGAACGGCGTCCGGCGTACATGACGTTGCCCTTGTAAAGCTTCAGGCGCACTTCCCCGTTGACGGTTTCCTGGGACTTGGTCACCAGAGCCTGGATGGCTTCACGTTCCGGCGCAAACCAGAAGCCGTTGTAAACCAGCGTGGCGTATTCCGGAATGAGGGAATCGCGCACCTTCTGCACTTCACGGTCAATGGTGATGGTTTCAATGTCGCGGTGGGCCGCCAGCAGGATGGTGCCGCCGGGGGTTTCATAAATGCCGCGGCTTTTCATGCCGACGAAGCGGTTTTCCACAATGTCCACGCGACCGATGCCGTGCTTGCCGCCCAGGGCGTTCAGCACGTACATGACGCCCAGCGGGCTGAGCAGGGTATAGCCGTCGCGTTCCCCCTTCGGGGTGACGTTCAGTTCTTTCAGCAGGGCGTCAAGGCCGTCGTACTTGATGCCGATGGCATCGCCCTTTTCATACAGGATCTGAATGTATTCGGCCTGGTCCGGAGCGTCTTCCGGGGAAACGGAAAGCTTGTACATCTCACGGTCGGCGGGGGTGGTACCGTCGTACCAGGTATCTTCCAGCATCCCTGCTTCAAAGGAAATGTGGAGCAGGTTGCGGTCCATGGAATAAGGCTTTTTCAGCGACTGGCGGATCGGGATGCCATGGGATTCCGCGTAGGCGATCATTTCCGTACGGCCCGGGAACTGCTTGCGGAATTCGGGGTCGCGCCAGGGGGCGATGACCTTGATGTTCGGGGCCAGGGCATTGACGGCCAGTTCAAAGCGCACCTGGTCGTTCCCCTTGCCGGTGGCGCCGTGGGCGATGGCGTCCGCTCCTTCACGGATGGCCAGGTCCACCATGTCCTTGGAAATGCAGGGGCGCGCGATGGAGGTGCCCAGCAGGTAGCGGCCTTCGTAAAGGGCGTTGGCCTGCATCATGGGGAAGATGTAGTTGGCAGCGAAGTCTTCCTTGAGGTCGCCGATGAAGCACTTGGAGGCTCCCGTAGCCAGGGCCTTGGCTTCCAGGCCGTCCAGTTCTTCCGCCTGGCCTACGTCTGCGCAGTAGGCGATGATTTCGGCATTGTATTTTTCCTTGAGCCACTTCAGAAGAACAGAGGTGTCAAGGCCGCCAGAGTATGCAACTACGATTTTCATGTACGTCAATGATTAGTGTGCGGCGGCATGATGCCCCATTCCCCCCCCGGAGGAAAGGACAAAATCATGTTTAACCACGGGCTTTTTCCCGGAACTGTCCAGAGCGGCTTCCCCGGGATGGTTCCTGAACAAAAACAAGTCGAGATTCATCAGGATTCGTTCACCGCATAAGCCTGGAAAGCTGCTTTTAATTCTTTTTCTTGCCTCCTCTATACAGAAACTCCGTTTCCTTGGCGCGTCCCAACGTCCGGTCCACCAGTCCGTTGATTTCCCGGTCTTCGTATCCCGCCATCCGGATGTACTGGCGCGCTTCCGCCGCATGGCCGGGAAAGTATCCCACCAGGATGCGAATTAAATCTTCCTCCAGCCATTCTTCTATCTCATATTTCATATCATCATTTCTGCCCTGGGCCACGATGAACTGGTCTTCCCAGCCAAAAACACGTCCCTCCCGGTGCACCTTCCACGTGTTCTTTTCCCCTTCCTTCCATCGCTTCCTCAGCTTTTCTTCGGAAGTCGCCTGGTGCTCCTTCCGGAATCCTTTTAAAATTACCGCTGTATATAACGCGCTGAACTTTCCGATCTCCTTCTGGTTCACGTTCATGCGTCCGGCAGATTCTTTTTTTATAATACGGCTTAGGCATGAAACGGCTACCCTCTTCGTATCCATATCTCTCGTCCTTCTTCCGTATTCCCACGGATGCTCTCCGCTGAAGTCCACCTGGTAGAACGGCGCTGCCGTCACCAGACCGCACAAGTGGTACAGTTCTCGGCATTGTCTTCCCCTCAGGTCATCAATATGGATCACACAATAGATTTGGAACAGACGGGCTGTGCACATGTAGAACAGTTCCAGCTCGTTCTTTTTGAGCATTTCCTGCAGGTGCCAGAGCGGAGGATACGGTTCCTTCACCGGCAGGTACATCCATCCCATCTCCGCCAGCATGCGGTAGCCCGGATACTCGCGGGGCTGGGCCGTTTCCGGATAAGCCAGGGGAAGGCGAGACCCCGGGAGCGTGGCGGCTCCCTGCACCCGGGGCGTGATGCCGGAGCAAAGAAGGATGAGCGGGAGGACGAGGTGGAATGTTTTCATCATTATTGTGGGGATCATTATTTGTTGTCTTGCGGGGAAAACGCATGGGTTCCCTGCTGGGAGTCGCGTTCCACCTGGCATTCAAATTTGGAAATCCATGCATGGACGGCTTTTCTGGTCCTGGGGTCTGTCCACCGGACCTTGAAGCTTTGCGTCACGGTATTGAGCATGTAAACATCCCGGTGCAGAATAGACTGCACGTAACGTTTACATGCCCAATCCCATTTCTGTTCCGGAGCATCCGGACTCAATCCGGCTTTCACCTCATTCATCGTCTTTTTCCATGCTATGGTGTCAATGACCCTGTTGCCGGGATCAATCTGGGACCATGTTTCTCCGGGCCGGTGCCTGCCTCCCAGGGGAGGAAAAGTTTTGTCGCTGGCGTCCGCGTCTTTTTCAATCACATGGATATTCTGGAAATTGACTTTCGTGGGATGGATCGTCAATTCCAGCTGGGCGGAAGCTCCGGGTTTGCCCCGGTCCTGTGCCTCATCCGTGGGAAAACCGGGAAATTTTTCAGCGTCCGCAATCATTCCCCTGCCGCCTCCTTCCTTTTTCCTGTGCTTCCCGGTGATGTGGGTAGGGATGCACACTTCCAGTTTGAGCGGTTTATCGGGCATCTGCTGCGTTTTTGAACCATATGCCCAGACTTTGATCGTATGGTTGTTTCCGACGGTCTTCGGACCCAAATCCTCATTGATGGACAATGTTACTTTACGCTTTCCATCAGTTATTCCCTCAAAGCTGCCCAAATGCGCCCCGTCCGCCAGGCTCCACCTGATGTCCTCATCTTCTCCAATGAGCGCCTTCTTTCCCGTCAACGTCAAGGTAACCTTCTCGCCCATGCCCACGCAGGTCCTTTTTTTATCCTCGTCCTCGTCCGGATTCTGTCCTTCTTCCTTGGCGATGTGGTAATCCGCGGAATACTTATGCGTTTTCGATTCAATCTTCAGACCTTGCATGGGTCCCTCCTCTTCCGCCGTCACACGGCAGGGGCATGCAAGAAGTGCGCCAAAGACGCAGATCTTCATAACAACCTTGTTTTTCAACAACATTCTTGAAAAAGTTTTCCAAAAATACGATTGAAGTCAAGGGAATTCCCATTTTATGCTGATGCCTTGCAGATATGATCCCGTTCCGCCGGGGAAGAAATGATTAGGAAGAGTTAAATAATCGACTGCTTCCGTTCCGCCGGAAACGCCTGTGAGGCTTTTCCTGATGGTGCCGCTTGCGGAAGAAACAGGCGTTCAAGCCGATGTGCGGAAGCTGCCAAAAAGGACGGATGACATTGAAAACGGCTTGAATTTGATGAAATTGAAAAAAAGCGCTTGATTTTTCATCCCCGGCCCTCTACTTATTCCGCCGAACTTATGGCTAAGAAGAGCTGGATCGCAAGAGACAAGAAAAAGGCTGACACCGTCAAGCGCTACGCGGAACTGCGTACGCAATTGAAGGCTGAGAAGGATTATATCGGTTTAACCATGCTGCCCCGCAATGCAAGCCCGACCCGTACGGTCAACCGCTGCCTTGTTTCCGGCCGCCGCCGCGCATTTATCCGCCGTTTCAAGCTTTCCCGTATTTCCTTCCGCGAACTGGCCAACGCCGGCATGATCCCCGGTGTGACCAAGTCCAGCTGGTAAGGGCTGGGAAAGGTTGCAGCCTTATAAAGATTTTGACGCTAGGCTGATTTTTATTTAGCCTAGCGTTTTACTATGCCCATATACGAGTATATTTCCGAAAACCCTGACGACCCCGGCCAGTCCTGCCCGGTGTGCCGCCGCGGTTTTGAATTGCGGCGGCCGGTGGACCGTGCGCCGCTTGAAAAGTGCCTGGTGTGCAAGCACCCGGTGCGCAAGGTCATCAGCCGGATCAATGTGCCGGAGGTGACCAAGCCCCTTTCCGTTTCCGACGCCAAGGCAGCCGGGTTCACCGTGCTGGAGCGCCGGGACAAGGGCGTTTATGAAAAACTGTAACACAAAAGCCGGGAAATATTCCGGCCTCCTTTCCCGTATACTACTTGAAACAGAATGAATGATCCGGACCCTCTGAGTATTCTTGCGGCCTTCGGGGCCGCTGAAGCGCCCGGCGCTGTTCCGGCGCTGGGTGGAATGACGCTGGCGATTGCCGGCTTTATCCTTTTTTTACTGCTGAACGCGTTTTTTGTGGCGGCCGAGTTCGCCCTGATGAAGGTTCGCGAAAGCCAGCTGCACGCCGGGGATGGCGTTCCGGCGCGTACCCGTAGGAAGCTGGCCCGGGCACGGAAGGCGGTCAAGCACCTTGACCTGTATTTGGCCGCCTGCCAGGCGGGCATTACCCTTTCTTCTCTGGCGCTGGGATTTCTGGGCACGTTTTTCGTGGCGGAGCTGACGGCTCCCTTCCTTGTTTCCCTGGGGCTGGGCGGTAAGGTTCCCGTTTACGGCATTGCCCTGGCCGTTACGTTTATTTTCTTTGCCTGCTGCCATGTTATTTTTGGGGAGTTTATTCCCAAGGCCATGGCGGTGCGCCATCCGGACAGGGCCGCTCTGGCGACGGTCCCCCTGCTGCATTTCTTTTACACGGTGTTCAAATATACGGGCATTCTTGGCCTGACGGACGGAATTGCCCGGTTTGTGCTGAAGTACCTGCTGGGTATCGATCCCCGCTCCACGGCCTGCACGGTTCACAGCACGGATGAACTGATGTACCTGGTGGAGGAAAGCGAACGTTCCCGAGAGCTGACGAAGCAGGAGGCGGAGATCTCCAAGAATGCCCTTGAACTGAACGACATGTGCGTCAAGGACGTGATGACGCCGCGTTCCGAAGTGGACGTGATGGATTTGACGGCTCCCTTTGAGGAGAACTGGGAACTTGCCCGGAAGTCCCGCCATACCCGTTTCCCCCTGGTGGAGGGCGACCATCTGGACGAGGTGAAGGGCTGGGTGCACGTCAAGGATCTGCTCAAGCTGGTAGGGCAGGAAAATCCGGACCTTAGAAGCGTGCGGCGTGAGTTGCGCGTGGTGCCGGATACGATGCCTCTGGACAGCCTTCTGACGTTCTTCCTGAAAGAGCATGCCCATTTTGCCCTGGTGGTGGATGAGTTTGGTGATTCCATCGGCCTGGTGTTCCTGGACGATGTGCTGGAACAGATCGTGGGGGACGACATTCAGGATGAGTTTGACCAGGAGGAAATGCGGGAATTCGTCAAGACCGGCAAGGATACGTATGCCGTGAACGGAGCCGTTACCCTGTTTGACTTGGCGGATTACCTGCCTGAAATGGACCTGGATTGCCCGGGCGTCACCACCCTGGGCGGTTACGTGATCAGTCGGCTGGGCTACATTCCGGAAGAAGGGGAGGAATTGAAGATTGGCCGCTACCGGGCCGTAGTGACGGGGTCGGACGGCAGAAGAATCACGCAGATTCTGCTGACCCGCCTTCCGGAAGAACAGGAGGAGGAATGAGGCCATGACGGAAAAGTCACACCCGGATATGAGTTTTGAAAGGGAGGCCCGTTCCTCCGGTTTTCTTTATGTGGCCGGGGTGGATGAAGCCGGCCGCGGCCCTTTGGCCGGCCCCGTGGTGGCCGGGGCCGTCATTCTGCCTGAACTGCCGGAGGAACTGTCCGGGTTGAATGATTCCAAGCAATTGACCGCGGCTAAGAGGGAACGCCTATTCCTGGCTCTGCTGGATTGCGAACAGGTGGCCTGCTCCGTGGGAATGGCTTCCGTGGAGGAAATAGACCGTCTCAACATCCTGAAAGCCACTCATCTGGCCATGGCGCGCGCCGTGGAAGGACTGGCCCCGCATGCGGATTTCTGCCTGGTGGACGGCTTGCCCGTCAAGGGGCTTCCCGTTCCGCACCGCGCTATCGTGAAGGGAGACGGCAGGAGCCTTTCCATTGCCGCCGCCAGCGTGCTGGCCAAGGTGACGAGGGACCGCATGATGACGGAGGCGGATGCCTCCTATCCGCAGTACGGTTTTGCAAAACACAAGGGATATGGCACGAAAGCCCACATGGAAGCCCTGCGGAGGCATGGGCCCTGTCCGCTTCATCGCCGCTCGTTTGCGCCGGTTTCACAAATGGAACTGTCCATTCCTGAATAGGAAGGAGCGGGATACGGCATGGCTGGGAATGTACGGGGAACTGGCAGCGGCCTCTTTCCTGCGTGGGGAAGGGTTTTCCGTTTTAAGGAGGAATTGGCGTCCCGTCAGGGGCGGGGAACTGGACCTCGTGTGCCGGGACGGGAACTGCCTGGTTTTTGTGGAAGTGAAAACCCGTACGGGAAACAGTTACGGGGGAGCCCGCCGCGCCGTGGACGCCCGCAAAAGGGCGCTGATACGGCGGGGAGCGGCGGAATGGCTCCGCCAGCTTCCGGAACCGGTTCCCTCCCGTTACGATATTGTGGAAGTCCTGTACCGGGAGGGGAAGCCCCCGGAATTCAGGCATATACGCGGAGCGTTCAGGGAGAAGGATTTGCCCGCTTCATGAAAAGCGCCGCAGGCGCAGGGCGTTCAGAATGACGGATACGGAGCTCAGGCACATGGCCCCTGCCGCAATGACGGGAGAAAGCAGGATGCCCCAGAAGGGATAGAGGATGCCGGCGGCTATGGGGATTCCCAGAGCGTTGTACACGAAGGCGAAACCCAGGTTGGATTTCATGTTTTTCACGGTGGCGGTGGAAAGGGCGAAAGCCTTGGAAATCACCAGCAGGTTCCCCTTCACCAGGGTGACGCCGCAGCTCTGCATGGCTACGTCCGATCCCGTTCCCATGGCGATGCCCACATCCGCTTCCGCCAGTGCGGGAGCGTCGTTAACGCCGTCCCCCGCCATGGCGACCACGGCGTTCCCGCTTTTCAGGGAGGCGATGAGCGCCTGCTTGTCCGCCGGTGTCATTCCTCCGTGGAATTCGGAAATGCCCAGATCCCTCGCCACGGCTTCCACCGTCGCGGGCGCGTCCCCGGAGGCAATGATGATGCGGATGCCGCGCGCAGTAAGGTCCGCCAGGGCCTGGCGCGTGTTTTCTCGGATTTTATCCGCCAGGGAGAAGGCTCCCGCCGCCTGGCCGTCCACCGCGGCAAAGACGGTAACACGGCCCTGTCTCCGCTGTTCTTCCACCCACGGAGCCAGGGAGGAGATGTCTACGCCCCGCTTCTGCATCATGTCTGCGGTGCCTACGCAAACCTTGCTGCCCTGGAAAGTCCCGGCCACGCCGCCGCCCGGGAAGGACTGGAAATCCTCAATGGGCGACAGGGTGAGCTTTTCCTCCGCCGCCTTCTGGAGGAAAGCGCGCGCGATGGGGTGTTCGCTGTTCTGCTCCAGAGAGGCGCACCGGGCGAGCAGCGCGTCCATATTCACGTTGTTCCCCGTGGTTACGTTGACCAGGGATGGCCTGCCTTCCGTGAGGGTGCCTGTCTTGTCCATCACCAGGATATTGACCTTGTGCATGGTTTCCAGAGCGGCCGCGTCCCGGAAAAGGATGCCCAGGGAGGCCGCCTTTCCGGAAGCCACCATCATGGACATGGGAGTAGCTAGGCCAAGCGCGCAGGGGCAGGCTACGATCAGGACGGCGACGGCGTTCACCAGCCCGTGCGGCCAGGATGGCTGCGGCCCCCAGAATCCCCAGGCGAAAAACGTGAGAACGGCAATGAGCACCACCGCAAGCACAAAGTAGCGCGCCACCTTGTCCGCCAGCCTTTGCATGGGGGCCTTGGTCCGCTGGGCCTGGGCCACCAGGTTGACGATACGCGCCAGGACGGTGTCATTCCCCACGTTCTGCGCCGTCATGGTGAAGGTGCCTGTGGTGTTCAGCGTGGCGCCGATCAGCTTGTCGCCGGGAACGTGGGAGACGGGAATGGGTTCTCCGGTCAGCATGGACTCGTCTACATCGCTTCCCCCGTCCTTCAGGACGCCGTCTACCGGAATCTTTTCTCCCGGTTTCACTCTCAGCACGTCGCCGGTCTGCACGTCCTTCAGGGGAATGTCGCTTTCCACCCCGTTGGGGAGTACCAGATGGGCGGTGGCGGGGGCCAGATTCATCAGGGCCCTGATGGCTTCCGCCGTACGGGACCTGGCTTTCAGTTCCAGCACCTGGCCCAGAAGGCTGAGGGAGATGATGATGGCCGCCGCCTCATAATAAACGGGAACATGCCCGTCATGGATAAAAACGGCGGGAAACCAGCCGGGCACGATGGTAGCGGCCAGGCTGTACAGAAAGGCGATGGAGGTTCCGGCGCCGATCAGCGTCCACATATTGGGATTGCGGGTCTTGATGGAATCCCATCCCCGGACCAGGAGCGGCTCTCCCGCCCACAGGACCACGGGGATGGCCAGGAACAGTTCCACCCAGTTCTGGACTCCGGCGTTCATCCAGCGCGCAAGATGGCCGCCCATGGAAATAATGAAGATCAGGACGACGAAAGGCAGGGAAAAATAAAAACGCCTGCGGAAGTCATTCAGCTCCGTATCGTCCCGGGCGTTTGCGGAAGGGAGCAGCGGTTCAAGCGTCATGCCGCAGATGGGGCATGCTCCGGGATGATTCTGCCGGATTTGAGGGTGCATGGGACAGGTGTACACCGTACCGGGAGCGGCGGCCGCAGATTCCATGGCAGAGGAATGGTCCATGTCTTCATGGTGGTGCATGGGCATGTCCATGCCGTGTCCGGCGTCCGGAGGGTGGGCAAGAGCTTCTTCCGGCGCTGCCGTGAATTTATCCCGGCAGGAACGGCTGCAGAAAAAATAGGTTTTCCCCTGATAGCCGGCCTTCCAGGGAGTATCTTCCCCGACTTGCGCTCCGCAGACGGGGTCCGTGTGTCCGGAAGCTCCATGCCGGGCATGCGGGCTGTTGGTCATATCCATACGGAAAGTGAGACAATTCCGGGACCCTTTCCGTTCCGGGACAGCCATGATTGGAAAAACCGCGGAAGCGGCTTCAAGCCCGCATTTCTCCATGCGGGCACAGATTGCGCCTGTCTATTATATATAGTGCAGGAGGAAAAATCATTCCGCCCTGAGCGCCAGAATGGCTTCCATGAAATCCTGGGGAATATCCATGCGGGCCAGTTCGTCCTGAAGAATGACGCCGTTGGCCCCGGCGTCCAGCATGCGGCGCGCGTCTTCCACGGTGCGGATGCCTCCTGCGGCCAGGACGGTGACGGAGGCGGGAATTTCTTCAATGAGTTTTTCCGTAACCGCCGGATTGGCCTGGAGGGTATGCGGGTCCGCATTGTTGATGCAGACGAATTCCGCTTCCAGGTCCATGGCGGTTTCAAGCTCATTCAGGGTATGGACTTCCATCATCACGTCCAGTCCCAGCCCGGAGGCCATGCGGTACAGGTCTTCCAGGTCCTTTTCCGGCAGGGCGGCCGCCACCAGGTTGACGGCGTCCGCTCCCGAGACGATGGCCTGGCAGATCATGGCGGGATGGATGAAAACGTCGCGCGCCATGACGGGGACAGTGCTGATTCTGGAAATGGTGGAAACCATGTCCCAGGAACCGCCGTATACCTCCGGTTCCACGGCGATGGAAATGCCCTGCGCGCCGCCCTGGATGAACATGCCGTACAGGTGGCGGAGGTCCTGGTTTGACTCCCGGAGGTTGAGGACGGGATGGACCCTGGACATTTCCGGGACGACGGAAAGACGGTTTTCCCCAAGGTCCACCGCCGTGCGGAATCCCGCATAGTCATTCCTCTGGATGGCGGAGGCCCGCAATTTCCCTTCCAGGGGAAGGATTTTTTTCAAGTCGGCGCGTTTGCGCTCCAGAATGCTGTTTAAATAATCCATATGTTACTTTTTGGGCAGGAAATAGGAACGTTGCTTTTCGGAAATGGGGAGGCCGGCCTGTTCCATGACGCACAGCATGTCTTCCCAAACCTTTCGTTTTTCTGAAATATCCTCCGTGCGGAGGAGGTAGCTGGGATTGTAAGTAACGCGCACAGGCGTGTCGAAAGCCGTGTGGAACGTCCCCCTCAGGGCGGAAAGCGGCGTCTCTCCGGATTGGAGGATGCCCCTGGCCGCGATGGCGCCCAGGGCTACCACCACTTTCGGGCGCACCAGCATGATTTCCTCCCGGAGAATGGGGAGGGACACCTCTATCTCCCGGTCCGTGGGCGGCCGGTTGTTGGTAAGCTGGCGGGGGAGGGCGGGGCGGTACTTGACCAGATGGGTCAGGTAAATGTCCGTACGGGAAAGCCCCATGGCTTTCAGCATGGCGTCCAGCTTCTGTCCGGAGGGGCCGGCCAGGGGAACGCCCTGCTTTTCTTCATACAGGCCGGGGGCGTCCGTGACCATCATGATGTCCGCCCTGGGACTGCCGGAGGAAAAGACGGGCGTGTCCCGCAGGGACTCCATATTCCGAAGCGGCGGCCAGTTGACGACCAGTTCCCGGAGGGAGGACAGTTTCTCTTCCTCCGTTTCACCTTCCAGGGCAAAGGAAATATGGCGGGGCAGCGCGGCTTCCTCCTCCGTTCTGCCCGGCTGTACTCCGTTGAGGATGTCCCGGAGTTCGTTGCCGAAGGAAACTTCATCCACGGAGTCCGGCGGCTGGCCTGGAATTTCCGGCGGCGGCTGCGTTTCTCCGGAAACAGGGGGGGCGGAAACGGAAGAGGGGATTTCCCCCCTGGCGATCCACCGTGCGTCCATGACCCATTTCCTCAAGACCGTTCTGGCCTCCTCCGTGACGGCAGCCTTCTCCACGCCCCGGGATAACAGGGCGCGCAGATAGTCCAGCGTGAGGTGTTGGGGCAGGCCGGCAGACATGTTTGTTCCGGAGTGTAATCTATTTCCGGAGGGATGCAACAGCCCATTGGGTGTGCGCCCGGCCGCCGGGAGCAGGAGGCTTGGCGTCATCTGAAGAGCGTCGCAGGAAGGAGGGGAAAGAGAAAAAAGGAAGGGCTGTCATGAAATTTTCCCTCTCTTGCCCATGGATGCCGTTCAACGGGGCAATGCCCGACTGCAAGCAGGCATGCTTGTTCCGGGGCCGTTTTGCCGGAAGCGGGGAATTGATTCGTTCGCCTTCCGGCTTTCCTTGCTCTTCAGGGTTGAAGCTTCGTTTTCCGTCCAACCGGGCTTTTCCGGTTCCCGCTCCGGAAAAATTGCAGGAGAAAACGGGAGGATCCCTTTCCTGCGCGGCGCGGGCTGTTCCCCGCATCTTTCTTTTTCTTGGCATGGAAGTTTCTCCAGAATTTGAAAAACTGCTGCAAGACGGGTTACAGGATGTTTTTTCAATCAGGCCTGCATGCCTTTTTTTTCTATAGCTTTCCCATGGCCGGAGCATGCCCCGGTAAAAATCCCGTGTCCCGAATCCTTATTGCCGGGAAACGTTCTTCCCAACCTCTTCCCGAACCCTGCATTGCGGCATATTGGGAAGCAGGAAGGGCGCAGATAAGGAAACGGGAAAGGAAAAATTCACGTGGAAGCCTGAACAGCAAAGGGAAATTCGTTCAAGGGGAGACGCGATTTTTCCATCTATGACGGCCTCCCGGAATTGGGCCCATTGAACTTTTTTAGGGAATCTTTTGAAGGATTGAGGTCGATTTTTTCTTATATCATCTTTATAGTAAGCAAGATGTATTAAAAATAAAAAAGTGTGTCGTGATGTGATAGAAAAAGATGTTTCGTGAAGTATATTATTTGTCATGATATGACAAAAATGCGGCATGTTTTATATATTGCTTATTTTTAGCGTTTTATATTAATAGATTTTCCTTGTTTGGAAGGGGGTCGGTGAAAAAAAAGGATTGCCAAGGCAGAAATTATTTCGTACCCAAGAGCCGCCGTTGCCGATTTTTCGGCTTCCGCACATGGCCTGAAGGTTCTGCCGGAGTGACTGCCATGTGTATGGCGCCTAACCTCATACCGCATGAATTTAAGAATAATTGCCACCCTGTCTTGTGCCGTCGCGGCCATGTTTGTCAGCAGCTGCTCGACAAACGGAGCTGTAACCGGCATGGGGAAATCCAGTAGTGACGCCCTTGTTTTGGCCCGTGTAGGTGAAAATGCCCAGGGATTTGTTCAGCCCCTGGCGCCGAGCCGTTCGGCAGTGCCTTCTTCCAAGCTCCCCAAACTGGGGCGCGACAAACACAAGATGCCGTTTTACCACCCCGCCCAGCGCACCCGTGTAGTACGCACCACGGCTTATACCCATTCCGAACGTGACCACCTGGCCTACGGACCCCGGAATGCCGTTGGCACGACGCTGAAATACACTTCTTCCGTGCGCAGCGCCGCTGCGGACTGGTCCGTTTACCCTCTGGGAACAACCTTCCGCATCAAGGGGCAGCCCTATCTCTACGTCGTTGACGATTACGGGAGCGCCCTGGTCGGCACCGGAACCATTGACATTTACCAGCCTAACAAGAAGCTGATGAAGGAATGGGGCCGCCGCTATGTGGAACTGACCATCGTCCGCTGGGGAGATCCCGCCAACAGTCTGGAAGTGCTCGGCAGCCGCCGCGGCTACAGGCACTGCCGCGCCATGTATGCGGCCCTGCAGCACCGCGTGTCCAAGGGGCTTTACGCCAAGGCTGACTGACCGGATTCCTGAACCCTTTAACCCGGGCGCCGCCATTCATCACATGGCGGCGCTTTTTTATTTTCCGGCGTGCGTGCAGGATGGTAATCTGGCGGCATGGATACGAAAAAACGGGCTTCCATTGTCCAGGAGGAACTCATGTCCCTGTATGGGAACCCTCCCATTCCCCTGGCGCACCGCGACGCCTACACCCTGCTGGTGGCGGTTCTTCTGTCCGCCCAGTGCACGGACAAGCGTGTAAACCTGGTGACCCCGGCCCTGTTCGCCCTGGCTTCCACTCCGGAGGAAATGGCCCGGCAGGATGTGGAAGCGGTCCGGGAAATCGTGCGGCCCTGCGGCCTCTCGGAAAGGAAGGCGTCCGCCATCGTGAACCTCAGCCGCATCCTGGTGGAAAAATACCAGGGGCAGGTTCCCTGCGACTTTGCGGCCCTGGAATCCCTTCCTGGGGTGGGGCATAAAACGGCCTCCGTCGTCATGACCCAGGCCTTCGGCGTTCCTGCCTTTCCGGTGGATACGCACATTTTCCGCCTTTCCCGGCTGTGGGGGCTGAGCAAGGGGAAAACGGTGGAAGCCGTGGAACGTGACTTGAAAAGCCTTTTCCCTGAAAATTCATGGGGGGATCTTCATTTGCGCATCGTCTTGTACGGGCGTGAATACTGCTCTGCGCGGGGTTGCGGAGGGCGCTGTCCGATCTGCAGCCGGCTGGCCCGGGAAGACGGTTCCGCGGGTGTCTGAATTTTTGCCAGGGCCCGAAATGAATGCTTGCAAGTCTGAATTTGCATGCTTTAATACACCAGTATCTTTTCGAACAACCATATAACTTAAATTATGAAGAACCTTTTTAGACTGGGTTTCCGTTTCGCCGCATTTGCTTCCGTCCTGATGGCCGCGTTTTCTACATCCGCCTTTGCTCAGGAAGCTGCCGAAGCCGCTGTTCCGCAGGAACAGACCATGCTTGACAAATGGATCATCGCCGGTGGTTGGACCATGATCCCGATTATGCTGGTGGAAGCCTTCATCGTTTTCCTGGTAATCTACAACATGGTGGCTCTGAAAAAGGAAAAATTCTGTCCGGAAGACCTCAAGGTCACCCTGCTGCAGCTGATGGCCGAATGCCGCATCCGCTCCGCCATTGAAGTGGCAGCCGGCAGCCCCACCTATCTGGGGCGCCTGGTTGCATATGCCCTGCCGAATGTGGACGCCACCCGTCCGGAAGACCTTGGAAAGGACGCCATTGAAGACGCCGTAGCCGACTTTACGGCCAATGAAAGCCGTTCCGTATTCAAATGGATTAACATGCTGGCCCTTTGCGCGCAGATTTCCCCCATGCTCGGCCTCTTCGGTACGGTGCAGGGGATGGTGGGCGCGTTCGGCACGCTGTCAAGCGCCGGACAGGCAGACCCCACCCAGCTTGCCGGTGACATCTCCGTGGCTCTTCTGACGACCTTCTGGGGCTTGATCAACGCCATTATCGCCACGCCGTTCTTCTTCTTCCAGAAGGGCATCGCCAACGCCCATATTGCCGAATGCGTAGGCACCGTGCAGGAAATGGTGAACACCTCCATCAACGTGGTGAACGCCGAAGCCCAGCTTGCCCGCATTCCCGAAGGCCTGGCCTGATCGCCGGGAAAGACGGTCCGGTCCGGAAGTTTCCGCCCAGGCGGAGCCGGGCCGGAGAATCTCAACCAAATGTAGCTTATGGGTAAGAAAAAAGCCAATGTAGCGGCCGACGAAGAGAGCGGGGAAATGGATATGTCCCCCATGATCGACATGGTTTTCCTCCTGTTGATCTTCTTCGTGGTGAACGCTACGGCCATTACCGTTAAAAAGGATAAGAACATTCAAATGCCCACGGCCAGCAGTTCCGGTGAAGTGAAATCCGCCAACGGCTGCATCGTGGTGAATGTGTACGGTGAAGGGGATGGAAAGCGTCCCGCCGGCATGGATCCCAACGTTCGCTGGGCTTCCGATGTCAGTGCGCCGCTCAACTCTCCGGATGAACTGAAGGAATATATCAAAAACCTTGCGGAACGCTTCAAGGACAAGCAGGACTTTGAAACCCGCCTGTATCTGCGCGGCGACCAGAAGGCCCTGTTCAAGGGCTCGCGGGAAGTGATTCGCGTGGCTGCGGAATGTGGCGTGGTCAAGGTGATCTTTGCCGTATTGCCTGCCAAAAATTCCTCTGCTGCAAACAAGGACGAATAACATTACGCGCTATGGCAAGACATAAAAAATTGGAGATGGTTGAGGATGAAGATCCCAAGCTGGATATTTCCTCCCTTATCGACGTGTGCTTCCTTCTGTTGATTTACTTCCTTGTGGCGACCTCCCTGATTCAGGAACGCAAGCTGGACATGTCCATGCCGGGGCAATCCGTGAGCGATACCGCCTCCCAGATTGAACCGGCGCTGATCCGCATCATCAAGGACGGCACCATTTACTGGGGCAAGGACAACAGCCTGATGATTGACAATGACATGAATAACCATAACCTGGCGACCCTCGTGCAGCAGCTGGAAGCCAAGAAACAGGAAGCCAGCGCCGTAGGCACCAAGCCGGTAGTTCAGTTGTGGGTGGAGGGCGATGTTCCCCACCAGCGCGTCATTGACGTCATGAACGCTTTGACGGAAGCAGGAATTACCACGGTGGCCCTGACCGACCTCAAGGACGACTAAGCCATTCACGGATGGACCGTGTTATTGATGTTCGGCTTCCCTGCAAGAGTGTGGAAGTGGCCCGCTGTCTTTTTTTCTTATGGTCTGGTCAAATCATGCAGCCCGGTGGGGGGCAATCCTGATCGTCTTCTCGAACGCCGTTCAGGCATTACCGTTGAAGGCGTCTCAGGAATCGGGCGCCTGCCGCAGCATCCCGGTTTCCGAGACGGCAGGATGTAGTGTGCGGCGGGGAGAGGAAGGCCTTCAGATGCGGGAAGATGAACATTCCGGAGAAATCAGGTCCTCCTTCGGCAACATCGTGATCAATGTGTATGGCAAAAAGGAGGACAGGCGTCCGGAAGGTATTGATTCCAGTATCCGCTGGGGATCCGGCTCCCATGAGCCTCTCCATTCCCCGGAAGAACTAAAGAAACATATCAAGAAGCAGGCAGAACAGCTGAGGGCAAAGGGCTGTAAGGAGCCTTTCCTCTATCTGCGCGGTGACCGGAAGGCTCTCTTCACGGATTCCCGCGAAGTTATACAGGTTGCCGCAGAATGCAATGTGAAGAGGGTTCGTTTTTCCGGACCTCCTGTTGCAGCAGTTCCAGGCATTCCTGAAAGGCCGCAGAGCGGGACGGTTTCATCAATGCCGTCCGCTTCCATTTTTCTTCTTCCGCATGCTCTCTTTTACGGTAACGGGAATGGCCTTTTTTATCCTCTGGTGGAGGAGAAAGGGAGCCTGGGGGTTATCGTCGAGTGGCTGAAAAACAAAAAGCGGAGCGCGGGGAGGGCGGGAGGCAGGGTAGTGGTTCAGTTAATGGTGGCTGGAGATGTTCCCAATCAGCGCGCCGCAGCTGTCATGGATGTTTTGATGAGAGCCGGGATGGACTCAGTGGTCCTGAAAACTTTCAAGGATAGTTGAGAGAGGGGCGTTCATTTCGTTAATGGCCGGAATTTGCTCCGGCTCGGAATGCCGGATCTTTTTTTGAAAGAGCAGGATTCTCAGAGATAAAAAGGCCTTTTTGGTTCCAAACCCAATCCTCCCTTAAGGGAACGCGAGCAGGAAGAACTTTCTTGCAAGGATGACTAAAAATACAGAACTTTCTGCTTTAGAGTTTGCAGCATCCTGTTAGAATGACGCAATCCATTACAGATAGGTGCATTCCGTGCATTTGCACAGATATTGTACCTATTCTATTATCTCTTCTGTTTCAACGAATTTTAAACACATGATCAAATCAAACTATACTACTGCACTGGCTGCAGGCCTGGTTTCCGTGGTGAGCATTGGGGCGGCGCTCCCGTCCAGTGCCCAGCATGGCCCGCGCGATTACCAGCGCACGGCCCTGACCGCCATGAAGGAAGGCAAGTGGCAGGAAGCCCTGGATGCCGTGGACCGCTGCATCCGCGTTTATGAACCCCGTATCAAGACGCTGGGGCTGGATGACGGCTTCGGCTGGTTCTATTACCAGAAGGGCGTCTGCCTGGCCCAATTGAAGCAATACAAGGAAGCTGTGGAAGCGTTCAAGGCGTGTTACACCAAGTTCCCGAGCGCCAAGAACCAGCTCGTGAAAATGGCCCTGTTCCGCGAGGGGGAAAACTATTGCCGCCTTGGGGATTTTGCCAAGGGCGCGGAGCTGCTGGAGAAATTCCTGAAGGAATACCGCAGCGACCCTGTAGCCCGGAATGTCAATGCCGGTGAAGTGCAGGGACTGCTGGCCCAGTGTTATTTCAAGATGGATCCGCCCGCCTTTGAGAAAGGGCTGGAAAACCTTACCTCCTGCGTCACCTCCCGCTACAAGGGGCGCCGCATTACGGATGCCGTCATCACCAACGGCTTCCTGGCGATGGTGGATGCCGCCATCAAGACCGGCAAATGCCAGGAAACGGTAAAATTTGTGGAAGCCCATCCTTCCGTGATGAACATCAGCCCCACCCGCGTGGCGCTGTACGCTCCCCGGCTGGTGAGCTACATTGCGGAAGTGCTGGAAAAATCCCGCGCCCTTCTCCAGGAAGGAAAGCAGAAGGAGTCTGAAGACTACGCCTCCCTGGCAATGGTGCTGATGGGCCTCCTGCCCGACCAGGCCGGAGTGCTGGCGGACGCCAACCATTCCCTGGACCGCCTGGGACGCGCCAACGGCGCCGTGCCCGGCGTGACGGACCTCTCCCATACGCTGGACAGGACGAAGGTGACCGCCCTGATTGACCAGTTCAACAAGATGAAGGAGGAAGGGAAGGTCATGGACGCCTTCACGTTCAGTTTCATGGGCAACCAGGCCCTGGTGCATGGTTCCCAGCGGGTCGCCCGCGCCGCTTACCAGCTTATCAATGAATCCTATCCGAACGCCCCGGGCAGGGAGGACAACCTCTATTACCTGGCCATGACTACCTGGCAGTTGGGAGAAGCGGACAAGGGCGGCGAGCTTGTGGCGCAGCACCTGAAGGAATTCCCGAATTCCAAGTATGCCCCCATGCTGAACACCCTGTCCCTGGAAGGACTGCTGAAGGACAAGAAATTCGATCTCTGCGTCCAGCAGGCGGACAAGGTCATGGAGCTGCACAAGGACGACCCCACTCACAAGTTCTATGAATTGGCCCTGTACTGCAAAGGCGCCTCCCTGTTCAACCTGGGGGCTGCGGACGCCGCCCGCTACAAGGAAGCGGTGCCGGTGCTGGAACGCTTCGTGAAGGAATACCGTGACAGCACCTACCTGAAAACGGCCATGTACCTGCTGGGTGAAACCTACACGAACCTGGGCAATACGGATGAAGCCATCCAGGCCTTCACCAATTACATTGCCCGTTTCCCGGACAAGAATGACGCCAATATGGCCGCCGTGCTTTATGACCGTGCCTTCAACTACCTGAACCGCAAGAACCCCGGAGACGAGGAGCTTGCCACGAAGGATGCGAAGGAAATCGTGGACAACTTCAAGGAGCACCGCCTGTTCCCGTATGCCAACAACCTGCTGGCGAACCTGTATGCCGGCAGCAAGGAGCATGAACAGGAAGCGGAAGGCTATTTCCTGGCCGCTCTGGAATCCGCCAAAAAGCTGGGCGACAAGCGCCCCGCCGCGGAAGCCGTGTACAACCTGCTCATCAATGCCACCAAGAAACCTCTCCCCGTAGAACCGAAGGAAGCCGTGGAAGCGGCCAGGACGGCGCGACGGGACGAAGTCAAGAAGTGGTATGACGAGTACTGGAAGAACAGCGACCAGCCCGGCAGCCGCTACAGCCTCCAGCTGGCTGCCGCAGCCATGGACTTTTTCAAGGACGACAAGGAGATGTTTGACCCCGCGTCCGTCAAGATGCAGGAAGTCATTGTGAGGGAAGGCAAGAAGGACGATCCCAAGATGACCGTTCTTCTGGAGGAAGCCGTCAACTCCTACACCAAGACGTACATGGCCGGCAATCAGGCGCTGGGCCGCAATCTGGACGCCAACGCCATGCGCAACCACTTCTACCGGTTCCCCGGCGTGGACAATGACAAGGACAAGACGCTGAGCGCCATGCTCCGCATGGCCGTCATTGCCCAGACGCAGGAACGGTATGAAAAGGCTCCCACGGAAACGGACGAACAGCGTGCCGAGAAGGCCGCTCTGGAAGGTCTGGTCAAGCAGCTCTTCGTGGAGCTGAAGCGGGACTTCAAACCTTCCGACCTGCCTCCGTACACGCTCGTGAAGCTGGGTGTCCACCTGGCCAATACGTCCCAGCCGGAAGAAAGCATCGCCTACTTTGATGAAATCCTGGACCCGTCGGAACCTGATCCGGTGCGCAAGAAGGCCCGCATCAACGGCATGTCCAAGTACCGCAAGAATGCGGTCTTCGGGAAGGCCGTTGCTCTGGGCCGCAGCAAAGATAACGCCAAGGTGGAAACCGCCATCAAGATGATGAAGGATGAACTCAGCAAGGAGGAATCCAGCGCCAACCCGGACCGCAAGGCCATGGAAGACGCCCAGTACAACCTGGTCAAGTTCACCTCCGCCCGCCAGGACTGGCCGTCCGTCATTGCCGCCGCCGACAAGTACCGCGAGAACAAGTCCTACAAGAAGAATCTGCCGGAAGTCCTCTACCTGCAAGGTGAAGCCTACCTGAAGCAGAACGAGCTGGACAAGGCCCTGATCAACTTCATGAACATCACGGGCACGTACAAGGGCCTCGTGAAGTGGTCCGCTCCCGCCGTGCTTGCACAGATGGATACGCTGTGGAAGAGGAACACGATGTCCCAGGGGGCGGGCAAGCAGCCGTCCGACAGGTATATCGCCTGGAAGGCCGGCAGCCAGTATGTGCAACTGCTGGATACTCCCGCCAACCGCAAGAAGATGACGGCAGAAGACAGTGCCCTGGTCAACGAGGTGAAGGATAAGACGGCCAAGTTCGGCTCCGATCCCGCCGTCAGCCAGGAACGGGCGGACATCGCCGCCTATGAAGCCGCCATACGCGCCGCCAAAGGCCAGAAGTAACAACAAAAGGTTTAGCAATCAACAATATGAAAGCACTTTCAGTAATAATGGTATTGGCCGGCTTGTCCACCCTGGTTCCGGCTATGGCTCAGAATGCCCAGAATCCCCAGCGCCTGCGCGCCAGGGCTGCCGCTCCGGCCATCAAGAATGGCCGCCCGACGGATATTTACATTCTTTCCGCCAACGGCCCCATGGTCCAGTTTGTGGAAAGCAGGGAATCCCAGGAAGTCCTCCAGCAGATGGCCAGCGCCTTCAAAACGCTGTACATCTTTGAAACGGATGATTTCGTGGACGCCAAGGTGGCTATGGAAAACCGGAAATACCAGGACGCCCGCAACAAATTCCACGCTCTGGTGAACAAATATGCCTCCACGCTTTCCATCAAGGACAGCCTGTCCGCCCGGGCGGCCGTCTATGAATTGGAGTGCGCCATGCGCATGATGGACTGGGCCGGGGTCAAAGGCCTGCTGGCCAAGTTCCCCGTAAGGGGTTCCAATCTGTCTCCCTCCGCCCAGGATGATCTGGAGGTTGCCAAAATCATGGCCCTGATTCCGGACAAGGACTGGAACGGCGTGAAAAGCCGTGCCGCCTCTTTCCTGGCCACCAAGAAAAATGCCACTCGCCTTCAGCAGGCGCGGATGAAGTATGCTCTTGGGGCCGCCGCCATGGTAGCCCAGGATTGGAATAAGGCTCTGGATTACTTTGCGGAAGCCCTGGTGCTGCTGCACGGTTCCGATGAAGAACTGGCCTCCGCCTGCGTGGTGCGTTCCCTGGACTCCTACCTGCACATGCCGGATGTGGCCAAGTTCCTGGAGGATTCCGCCGTGACGGCTGCCGTGGAAGCCAGAAAACACAATCCTGAAACCGTGATTCCCGACTTGCAGATGAAGGCCCGTCCCGCGCACGTCAAGGAAGCGGCCGCGCTGTACCGCCTGCATGAACTGATGCTTCCGGACAGGAAGCTGCCGGCCAAGTACGACGGGTTTGCGGTTTCCTACAAGCATCCCGCTGCCGTTGCTCCGGCCCAGACTCCCGCTCAGGCGCCTGCCCAAGCCCCGGCACAGGCTCCCGCCCAGCCGGAGAAAAAGTAGTAACGAACTGACGCGGCGGGTTTTCTGCCAGCCGCCTTCCATTCAACAAGGACTGTCTCCCCTTCACAGGGAGACAGTCCTTTTTTGTACTTCGTTCCCTCATGAGGGTACCGCATCCCTACTGTCCGGAATGGCTGCCGCGCCTTAGGGGACGCTGCACGTTTTCCGGAGACATTTTTTCATTGGGAAAATGCGGAAGAGCCGCTGGCAGGGAGAGAACAAGAGCGGTTAAAAAACGGTGCGTACCGTAGGGAGGGGCTCTCTTGAGCGCAGACTTGCGGAAAAATATGAGGTGGCGGCTGCGGGCGCGTGTTCCACAAGGAAGAAAAGACAGTTTTTTGCAGATGATGCAGTTTCCGGGACTTTGTGCGGAGATGCCTGGAAAGCCATATTCCGTATGTTTTGCCCTGGCGCGGGGAAGGAGAAACGGCGTTGTTGATGATAGGGGGCCGGAACAGGGAAACCGGTGCGGCTGTTGCGGCTTCCATGACTGTTTGGGGTTTGCCTCCCCCTCAAGCTGAAAGCCGGGAATGAAGAATTCCGCATGGACGGCCAGCCGGCCACTCAACGCCGGAGAGGGAACAGGGGGCAGGAAGGCCGTTGCGCGGCGCTGTCCTCCGTTAGAAGGTATCCTTTTGTTGGTTTTCTGCCCCCATGTACGGAACGCCCCTGCGTCCGGGAAAAAAGCTCGTCTTTTCAGAAGCTTTATTTTTCCCGTGCAGGGTCATTCCCTGTTGGAGGATTTGGGGGGTCCGGAAGAATGATGTCAGGCCGCAGTGCGCCGGCGCCGCAGCATGGAGAGGGAAAAGCCGAACAGGCCCAGGGCAGCGGCAGCCGGTTCCGGCGTGTTGAAATTGACGCCTACGTAGCCATCCCGGCTCATATCCAGCTTATACCCTCCTTCCGTCCGTACTTCCAGCCCTTCCAGGCTGATGCCGTTCCCTGCCAGTTTGAAGTAAACCATGCCGGACCCATCCACCGGAAGAGCGTCCGGAGTTCCCATCAATTGAAGGATTACATTGTTGAATAAAAGAGAGCCGGAGGCTGTGGAATTCCCCTCCAGGCTGAACAGGGGCTTGTCCTGGCTCAGGGAGGCCATATCCAGGGTAATGGTCAGGTTTTCCAGGGTGACGGAAGCGCCCGGGGAAAGGGATGAGCCCTGGATGCTGATGGAATGGAAGTTTTTCAAATCGCTTGAAAACGTGAGGTCCGTCTCCGCCGGTTGGAAGACCATGATGTTGAAGCCCGCTCCTCCGTCCACGCTGCCGTTCACTGTTCCGCCGGAATAGGAAAATACATCGTCGCCGGAACCCATGACCACCGCCTGGCCGCTGCCTCCTGTAATGGTTCCTCCTTCCATGAAGATGCAGTTCTCCCTGTCGCTGACAATCCTGATGCCCACGCCGTTGGAGCCTGTTCCCTCAATGGTGCCGCTGTTGGTGATCCGGATGGCTTCAAAGGCATTGCCGCCGTCGGAGTCATCCACCAGAATGCCGTAGGCCTGGCCGTTCGTGTTGGAATTGGAAGCCGTGATGGTCCCGGTATTGGTTACGACGCCCCCGCCGATGGCAAGGCCGTCCGCACTGCCGAAGGAGTCCTTGGCAATAATCGTGCCGGAATTGGTCAGGTTTACGATGTAATCCACGTCCACGCCGTCGCCGTCCAGGGTGGTTGCGTCTCCGGTGCCGCTGATGACGCCGTCTTTGCCGTTAACCACGGTGACCACGTACTTGTCGTCCTGCTGGAGGGCGGCGTTCCAGTCCCAGTTCAGGCCGGAACCTCCCCTGCCTTCAATCCTGCCGTTATTGCTGATGGCGGCTTTCCCTTCTCCGGTAACTCCGTGTTTCATGCCGGTGATTTTCCCTCCGCTGTTGTTGGCAAGGTCCAGGCCATGGGCAAAGGTGTCAATGCCGTCGTCTTCCGGATCGTAATGCTTGGCCGTGATGCCGTTTTCCCCCGCAGCCGTGGTTTCAATCGTGCCGTTGTTGACCACAGTGGCGTTATTGCCCAGTTTGACGGCTCCTTTCTGACCGGCGGAAATGGTACCGTTGTTGGTGATGGTGGCGGACGTGTTGATCATGTAGCGCAGGTCGATGGCCTGTTTTTCCGTTCCGGTCATCGTGCCGGAATTGGTCACGCTGATCAACTGTCCCGTTATTCCGTTTTCCATGTCCTGGTCCAGGACAAGGGCGCTTTTTCCGGAAATCCTGCCTCCTTCCATTACCTCGATCTCAAGGGCGGACTGGATGGGGTCTTTCAGGTTGACGGCATTTTTGGCGACGTTCAGGAATCCGGTTCCCGTGACGGTCAGTTTGCCCTCCGTCATGTTGACGGCCTTGGTCTGGGCGTCGCTGATGGTCTGGTCCGCAAGGGAGGGCGCGGCAAGCAGAACCGCCGCGGCCAGGGTCGTGGCTGTGGAATAAAGATGGTGTGCCTTCATGGTGACAAGCTCCGCAGGTTAACGGGAGCGACGCCACCATGCCAGAACGGACGCGCGGGAGGGAAACCCGTTCGTGCAACAAGTTTGCCACGGGGAATGGCGCGAAGCAGGGAGGAAAGGAAGAAGGACGCCTACCGCAGGACGGGGGCGCTTTTCACTTCCTCCGTCCATTTCCTGTACAGGTCCGGGGAAATTTCGGAGGGCTTGATTTCCGAGCGTTCGCCCCAGAAGACGGCCGTATGCAGGACGGGAATGCCTGAGGCGTCCAGATGGCGGTCAATCGCCGCCTTGTGTTCCAGCACGGCGTTTTTTTCCAGGCCGTGCACCACGCCCATGATCTGCGCCCCGCCGAAGATGTCCCCTCCGGTTCTCCAATAGCAGTGGGTCATGCAGATGTGGCGTCCGCATTCCGCTCCCGCCCGGATTTCCATGCCGGCGGGAACCGTCCAGTGGAACAGCCCGTTGTATTTGGTGACGGGGCCGTCGTTCGTTCTGGTCCGTACATGTTCCAAAAAGGTGGCGAAGCGGCCGATGACCTGCTTCCGGTCCAGCTCTTCCGCCGTGCGGCAGTATTCCTCCGGTTCCAGGCCAGCCTGGGCGGCGCGGAGGGCCCAGGGGTCTTCCACCATTTCCTCCGGCCTGAGCTGTTCCTTGACGGAGAGGAGCACCTTCCATTCCAGCCCGGAGAGGGAGACGGTTTTCGTTTCCTGCATGGGGGCCGGTTCCGGAGTCTTGTCCCCGGGCCGGAGGCCCCTGCGGCGCATGTGCCCCACGCCCAGCGCAAAAACGCCGCGGGCGGGCAGCAGGACATAGTCGTCCGCGCCGATGTGGCGTTTCAGTATCTCGCAGTGTTCCTCCAGCGTGCCGCAGCCCACAGGCACCTTGACCGTGGTCCAGAGCCTGTATTGGGCGCCGGGATTGGCCGCATCCGTGTTGCGGAGCACCACGTGGCCCGTGAAGGGGTCATGCTCCTTCATCCAGTCAAAGGCCGCATCCAGGTTCTTCTCCGGCAGGGACCATGCCACCAGGGCCCCCTGGGCGAGCTTGGTAGCCAGCAGCGTCTGGCGCACGCGGCGCACCACTCCGGCTTCCATCATGGCTTTCAGGCGCTGGATGACTACCGGGACCGGGTGGCCGCATTGCTCGGAAATGGCATGGAAGGGGAAGCGCCGGAAGCCCTTGACGCGGTCTTCCGCCACCATCAGGATGTCCGTGTTGACGGGATCGTTCGGAGAGGAGGGAATGCTGTTCATGACGGGTCAAAAAAAGGCCGGGCGATGGTGTCGCCCGGCCCGGAAAGCCGGAGTTGGTTTAGCTACTGCCCGGATTGGTACAGCGGCTTGTTGTCGTACCGGGCGTCGTAAATGGCGAAGGATTCGCGGTGCTGGTTGTGGTCGCCGCGGAAGATCAGCCTTCCGCTGTGCTGGCGTTCCAGTTCCATGAGCAGGCTGGCGTCTTCATTCTTGAAGCGGGAGAGCACCTCCGAGTTTACGACGATGACCATGTCCCCGATGGTTTCCCTGTATTTCTGGATGCAGGCGTAGATCTGCCGCTGGATTTCCACGCTCATGGTCATCACGGATTTGACGCGGCCCCGGCCTCCGCAGTACGGGCACGGGTCATGAACGGATTCCCGGAGGCTTTCATTGAGCCGCTGGCGGGTCATTTCCATCAGGCCGATGGGGGTGATCTGCAGTACCTGGGTCTTGGCCTTGTCGCGCTTCAGGCGGTCCTTCATGGCTTTGTACACGGCCTGCTGGTCCTTCCTGTGGCGCATGTCGATGAAGTCCACCACCACCAGGCCGCCGATGTTGCGCAGGCGGAGCTGTCTGGCGATTTCATAGGCGGCTTCCAGGTTGGTGTCCAGAATGGTCTTGTCCAGATCCTTGGTGCCCTTGTTGCGCCCGGTGTTCACGTCAATGGCGATCAGGGCTTCCGTCTCGTCAATCACCAGGTAGCCGCCGCAGGGCAGGAGCACCTGGCGCTGGAAGGCTTCGTTGATTTGTTTTTCAATCCCCAGTTCTTCAAAAATGGGCGTGCGCACGGGGAAGTGCTGGATGTGGCGCTTGGCGCGACGGGAGATTTTTCCCGCAATGGAGCGCATGTGCTCCGTAGTTTCCGCGTCGTCGCAGATGATGTTGTCCACGGTGTCCGTCAGGAAGTCCCGTGCCGTGCGTTCGATCAGGTCGGGTTCCCGGTACACGCAGACGGGGGCGGGGTTGGCCTCCTTTTTTTCCTCCACGCCGTACCATTGCTCCAGCAGCATGGCGAGGTCGCGGACAAAGTGGCGGTAGCGCTGTCCCTGGGCCACCGTGCGCATGATGATGCCCATGCCGTCCGGCACGTTCAGCTTCTGCATGATCTGGCGCAGGCGCAGGCGTTCCTTGGGGTCTTCAATCTTGCGGGAGATGCCGAACTGGTCCGTGAAGGGCATCAGGACCAGGTAGCGTCCCGCCAGGGAGACGTTTGTGGTGACGCGGGGGCCCTTGGTGCCGATCGGGCCCTTGGTGACCTGCACCATGATTTCGGAGCCGATGGGGTAGATGTCCGGAATGTCCTTGGACGTGATTTTGCGCTGCTGCTTCTTTGGCCGTCCTTCGCGTTCGATTTCTTCCAGGCTGGAGTCCAGCGCGGCGGGCAGAGCGTCCCAGAAGTGGAGGAAGGCGTTCTTTTCCTGGCCGATGTCCACGAACATGGCCTTGAGGCCCGGTTCGATGTTTTTGACGCGGCCCTTGAAGATGCCGCCTACGATGTTGTCTTCGCCTTCGCGCTCGATGGTGTATTCTTCCAGTACGCCGTTTTCCAGAAGGGCTACGCGGCGTTCGAGTTTCTCGGCATTGATGATGATGGTGGAGCCTTCCATGGGATCACAGGATCCGAAGCCGAAGGCTCGTTTAATTTTTTTAAGCATTTTTGTAAACACGGGGTGTGAATAAGCTAGGGTGTGCTATTGCCCGCAATGTTCCCGGAGGGCCGCCTCCCGGCAGGAGCGGCTGGATTTCAAGCTGTGGAGATGGCCGGAAAGGAATCATGCAGGCAGATGCGTTGATGTGATGCGGCAGTACGGCAGGCGCAAGGCCGGAGCGCTGGCTCCGGAGGTTCCGTCTTCAGTCTTCCGCGTCAGTAACATTAGTGAAGAAGTCCAGTTCCTGAAGGGCTTTTCCGGTACCTTCCGCAACGGCGCTGAGCGGGTCTTCCGCAATGTGGATGGGCAGGCCGGTCTGCTCATGAAGGAGCTGGTCCAGTCCGCGCAGCAGGGCGCCTCCGCCGGCTAGGACGATCCCCCGGTCCACGAGGTCGGCGGCCAGTTCGGGGGGGCAGCGTTCCAAAGTCGTCCGCACGGCGTCAACAATTGTGTTGAGTTGTTCCGTGAGCGCTTCGCGCACTTCTTCTGATCGGATTGTCACTGTCTTGGGCAGGCCCGCGACCAGGTCGCGGCCCTTGACCTCGATAGAGAGTTCCTGGGGCAGGGGATAGGCGGAGCCGATGCGGATTTTAATGTCCTCGGCGGTGCGTTCCCCGACCATAAGATTGTAGGTTCTCCTCATGTAGGAGATAATGGCGTCATCCAGCTCGTCCCCGGCGCAGCGGACGGAACGGCTGTAAACGATGCCGGAGAGGGAAATAAGTGCCACTTCCGTGGTGCCCCCGCCGATGTCCACGATCATGTTGCCGGCGGCTTCCTGGACTGGAAGGCCCACGCCGATGGCGGCGGCCATCGGCTCCTCAATCAGGTGCACGCGGCGCGCTCCCGCCGCTTCCGCGGATTCCTTGACGGCCCTGCGTTCCACTTCCGTAATGCCGGAGGGAATGGCGATGAGCACGCGCGGCTTGATCAGGTAATACCTGGCCGTGGCTTTTTTAATGAAGTAACGGAGCATTTCCTCCGTGATGTAGAAGTCGGCGATGACGCCGTCCTTCAGCGGCCGGATGGCCGTGACGGAGCCGGGGGTGCGGCCCAGCATTCGCTTGGCTTCGTCCCCCACGGCCAGAACCTTGTCTCCCTTGACGGCGACGACCGAGGGCTCTCGCAGAACGATGCCCTGGTCCTTGACGTTGACCAGCGTGTTGGCGGTGCCCAGGTCAATGCCAATGTCATAGGAGAAAAGTTTGACAATTTTCTGAAAGAAAGATGACATAAAAAACTAGTGGATAAAGGCGTAGCCCTGAAACAGCCGGGGGAGGAACGCCACACTTTTTCCTTTTCACGGGACTGAAAGCCTGGCACCCGGACCGGGGCTGCGGGATAATCCCGTACAGGACGAATCGACTATGAAAAAACATGCCTTCCAGGTCAAGCGGAAGATGCGGGATGACATATGTATTTGCATTATCAGCAAGGATGTACTATATGAATGAAAGATGGCGGCAGTGTTTCCCCGTATATCCAAATTACATTCACCTATTCCATTTATGAAAGTCACTACTATCCTGACGGCGGCGGCATGCCTGGCTGGTTCTTTCTCTCTTTATGCGGACCCGGCTGCGGACAGGGAAGAAGCTGCGTCATCCACGGGAGCCTATTCCGTAGCGGGAGCCCTCCGCCTGCCTGAAAATACGACCAAGAGGGATGTCTACGGCATGAACGTGGGCTGGAAGCTGTTCAAGGGCAAAAATGCCCCGGAAGGAGTGAACAGTCCGGACTTTAATGATTCTTCCTGGGAATCCGTGAATCTTCCCAACGGCATTGAGCTTCTTCCGGAGGAGGCCAGCGGCTGCTCCAATTACCAGGGGCCGGTGTGGTACCGGAAGACGTTCACGGCCCCGGAGAAGCTGAAAGGCAGGAGGAACACCCTGTATTTTGAAGGCATCATGGGGAAGAGCGAGGTTTGGGTGAACGGGGAGAAGGCCGCGGAGCATTTCGGGGGTTATCTTCCCGTCATCGTGAATCTGGACAAGTGGCTGAAGCCGGGCCAGAAGAACGTGATCGTCGTGAAGGCGGACAATTCCAACGACGGGTCCTATCCTCCCGGCAAGCCCCAGGAAAGCCTGGATTTCGCCTACTTCGGAGGCATTTACCGTGACGTTTACCTGATTTCCACCGGTCCCGTCTATATCACGGACCCGAACGAGGCCGGAACCGTTGCCGGCGGCGGAGTTTTCTTCCGGACGGAATCCCTTGACCCCCGTACCCGCAAAGGCAGGGTGGGAGTGAAGGTGCAGGTGGCCAACGATACGGACAAGGAACAGAAGGTGCGCGTGCAGGCGCTGATGACGGACCCCAAGGGCGTGGACCCCGTCGGAGAGACCGCCCCGCTGGTCATTCCGCCCCATTCCACGGGTGAAGTGGATATTCCCCTGGTGATCTCCAATGTAAAGCCGTGGTCGCCGGATGATCCCAACCTGTACACCCTGAGCGTAGAGGTATGGAACGCCGCCGGAGGGAACAATGCCAAGAATCCGGCCCATCTGCTGGACAACCGCTCCATGAGGGTGGGCGTCCGGACCGTGGAGATTACGGAAAAGGGGCTGGTGCTGAATGGCTCCCTGTTCCCTGAAAAGCTGATTGGCGGCAACAGGCACCAGGATTTCGCCCGGCTGGGGAATGCAGTTCCCAACAACTTGCAATGGCAGGACGCCGTGAAGCTGAGGAAGGCCGGCATGCGTGTAATCCGGAGCGCCCATTATCCGCAGGATCCGGCCTTCATGGACGCCTGCGACCGCCTGGGCCTTTTCGTCATCGTCGCTACGCCGGGCTGGCAGTTCTGGGGCAAGGGGCCTTTTGCGGACCGGGTTTATGACGACATCCGCCAGATGGTGCGCCGGGACAGGAACCATCCCTCCGTGATGATGTGGGAGCCCATTTTGAACGAGACCCATTACCCGGCGGATTTCGCCAAGAAGGCCCGCGACCTGGTGCATGAGGAATACCCGTATAAGGGCTGTTACACCGCTTGCGACGCGGTGGCCCAGGGCAATCAGCATTATGAGGTGCTGTACGCCCACCCGGCCACGGGGGACAAGCACTGGTCCATCAAGGAACGGAAGGACAACAAGCCGTATTTTACCCGTGAATTCGGGGATAACGTGGATACCTGGTCCGCCCATAACTCCACCTCCCGCGCGGCGCGCCACTGGGGCGAAGTCCCCATGATGGTGCAGGCCCTCCATTACCTCAAGACCTCGTTCCCGTACACTACGTATGATACCCTGAACGCCGCTTCGGCCTACCACTTCGGCGGCTGCCTGTGGCACCCCTTCGACCACCAGCGCGGCTATCATCCGGACCCTTTCTACGGCGGCATTCTGGATGCCTTCCGCCAGCCCAAGACCTCCTATTACGCCTTCATGTCCCAGCGGCCCCAGAAGACGCGCAATGAGCTCGGCTCCGGTCCCGTGGTGTACATAGCCAACGAATGCACGCCTTTTTCTCCGGAAGACGTGACGGTGTTTTCCAACTGTGATTCCGTTCGCCTGAGCGTCAACGGAGGCGCGCCGGTGGAAAAGAAGGTGGCTTCCTACCCCAACGGCCTCAAGCGCGTTCCCGTCGTGTTCCCGAAGGCCTGGGATTTCATGGAAAACAAGAAGCTCGCCCGCGCCGGCAAGGAAGGGGCGGTGAAGCTGGTGGCGGAAGGCCTGATTGGCGGCAAGGTGGTGACCAGGCATGAAGTGCGGCCCTCCCGGAGGGCGGAAAAAATCCGCCTGAGCCTGGACCGTGAGGAAGGCGTGGAGCTGTGCGCCAACGGTTCCGACGTGTTTGCGGTGGTGGCGGAAGTCACGGACAGCCGTGGAACGGTGAAGCGCCTGAATGATGAAGAGCTTGTCTTTTCTGTGGAAGGTCCTGCCGAATTGCTGACGGATTCACCGGACGGCACCCTGACCCAGCCCGTCAAGTGGGGCTCCGCTCCGGCGCTGGTGCGCCTGGGCGCCAAGCCCGAAACAGTGACGGTGAGGGCCTCCGTGAAGCATCCCGGCTCTCAGAAACCCGTTTCCGGCGTCTTGAAGTTTGACACGAAGGCTTCCGGGCTGAACATGCTCTTCACGGAAGATGCCGTAGGCAAGGCGAAGAAGGGGGCGGCTGCGCCGTCTTCCGCAGAGGCGCCTGCTTCCGAACGGGAAAAATCCCTCCAGACGGAGCTGGAAAAGGTGCGCCATGAGCTTAACAAGCTGCGCAACGACAAGGTGAGCGCCCAGCAAACCCACTTTGAATAACCGGACTCCCCGCCATGCTGAGAGAAAAGATCATCCGTTTCTGCCTGCTCCTGCTCCGGCTGGGGATGGGGGGCTTTTTTCTCTTTGTGGCGGGGCGCAAGCTGTTCCACCTGGACCAGCTCCAGGCGACTATTGACCGGTTCGCCATTTTCCCGGAGGCCTGGGGACATCCCCTGGCCTGCCTGGGCGTGGCGTGCGAGATCGTGGTGGGTCTGGGACTCCTCTTCCGCCGGACCTGCGCCGGCGCCGCGCTGCTGGGCAGTGCGCTGACGTTCACGTTTGTAGCCCTCTTTGTGCAGGGCTGGATCAGGGGGCTTGCCCTTTCCTGCAACTGCATCGGCGTGGAAAGGGAAGTGACCAGCTATCCCTTTGAAGTGGCGTGGAGGCTGGGGCTGTTCCTGCTGATGCTGGTGATCCTGTGGAACTCCTGCCGCAAGGGGAAGACATACTTCAATGTGACCCGGCTGGATTTCAGCGAAATGTGACCGATAGAAAAGGGCGTGCGGCCGTTTTCAGGCCTGGAACGTTTCTCTGGGAATACATTCCGGGGAGAAGGATTTCCAGGGGCCGGAAGTCCCTTGCTCCCTGGAGGCAGTTTCGCGTGCACGCCGCCGCATTCATATATGCTTGGAGAACAGGCTCCCTTTCCCGGAATGAAGATTTGATCCGTTCATTCTTCAGATTTACTCACCCTGCGGGCTTCAAGCTGCGCTTTCCGACCTGCCGGTTTGTCCGGTTTCCCGGCCTTCATAGCCTCATTTTACCAATGAACGCCGCCTTTCGTCCAATCGGGTTTTCACCGTTTCTTGAGACCGGTGTTCGTCGTGGAAAATTTCCTTGCAGGGGCAGGGAGGCAGGGTATCGTCCGGAGGGATGGAGAAGCCTGAAGCCCGCAGGAAGGAGGAACCCGCAGGCCGGCGCATCACCCTCCGCTTGTTCTCCGGCGCGAACCCTGTGCACATGCCCTGGCTGCCGCCAAAAGAAGGCGCACCTTTCCCGGGCGCCTTTGCCGCCGTACTGTCTTACAGCTTGTGGCCGAAGGTATCTTCCGGCTTCAGGGATTTGATCAGTTCCAGCAGGAGCTTGATCGTGTTTTCCACGTCCGTAAGGGCGGCCGTTTCCACCGGGGAATGCATGTAGCGCAGGGGCAGGGATACCAGAGCGGAGGCCACGCCGTTGCGGGAAACGTAAATGCTGTCCGTGTCCGTTCCGGTGCGGCGTCCGGCGGCTTCGTGCTGGAGCGGGATTTTGTTCTTGTCAGCCACGATTTCCAGGCGCGCCACCAGGTTGGGGTGGTTGGCCGTGCCGTGGATGACCGCGGGACCGCCGCCCAGCTTGATGTCTCCGAATTTGCCCTTGTCCAGTCCGGGGGAGTCCGTGGCATGCGTCACGTCAATGCAGATGGCCGCGTCCGGACGCAGGCGGTGGGTGATCATTCCCGCGCCGATGCAGCCCACTTCTTCCTGGACGGCGTTGACGAGCATCACGTTCCAGGCGAGGGGCTTTTTCAGCTTGCACAGTTTCCTTGCTATTTCCGACAGGACGAAACCGCTCAGGCGGTTGTCCAGGGCGCGGCATACCAGCTTGCTTTCATTCATCAGCATGGGGCCGTCGCAATAGACGCCCACATGGCCCACGCGCAACCCGAGTTCCGCCACCTCCTTGTCGGAGGATGCACCTACGTCAACGTAGATTTCCCAGATTTTAGGTTCCTTTTCCCCGGGTTCCCGCAGGTGGATGGCCGTGTTTCCGGTTACGCCCGTCACTTCCCCCTGGGAGCCCAGGAAGCGCACGCGGCGTCCGCGGGCGATGGCCGTATCCGTGCCGCCCACGCGCTCCACGTAAAGGAAGCCGTCCTTGGTGATATGGCGGATCATGAAGCCGATTTCATCCGCATGGGCTTCAATCATGAGCGTGGGAGCGTTTTCCGCTTCCGCGTGGAAGGTGGCCCAGGTGTTGCCGTAGGTGTCGCACTGGACGTCTTCCGTGTACTTGCGCAGCTCGTCCGCCCAGATTCGCTGGGCGTCTATTTCAAAGCCGGAGGGGCTGGGAGTTTCCAGAAGTTCCGTTAAAAATTCAAGACTGTCGTCGCTGATCTTCATGGCTTTTGTATAGCACCGTTCCCGTATCCGCTCAACAGGAAAGCATGGCTGCCGGCGGGGAGATGTTCCGGGAGGGGGATGAAAAAGCCCCGCCTGCACGGGATGCGGGCGGAGCCGGGAAATGGTTTCAGCCGGGGCTAGGCCTGCTTGACCGGAGAAAGCCCTTCCAGGACGTTCTGCTTGTCCATGATATAGCCGGTGTCCGGATCATGGTACTGCGTGGAGTAAACGGATGTTCTGGCGCTCCCGTACGGGTCCGTTTCCTTCGCGACGGGAAGACGGTTGCTCAGGGAGGGGAAGCACTGCTCCACCAGTTCAAAGGTGGTGACGGGCTCCGGCACCAGGTTGACGGAGAAGATTCCGCATTCCCATGCCTTTTCCACATCCCTGACCAGGCGGTTCATGGGATAGAGCTGGTGGCGTTCCAGCAGGGCCGCTTCCAGTTCTTCCGTTCCTTCCGGGGCGGCGGCCAGCAGATCCGCCACGCTCATGTCCGCTCCCGTTCCGGTGACTTCCGGAAGGTAGACGTTCAGCACGCGTCCGAACCGGAGGTTGATGAAGGCTTTCATTTCCACCAGCGCGGCAAGCCATTCATCTTCCGGTTCGCGGAGCAGGGGGGAATGTTCATTGCCCGTTTCCGGCTGGGTGTCAATGCAGGTAACGTAGGTTACCCGTTCCGCCTTCACCTCATGCAGGAGGTCGATCAGGGTTTTAACCTGCGCCAGAAAAGGGGCCATGTTCTGCCGGATGGCCCTGCGCCCTTCCCGGAGGGAGGGGCAGATGATCACGGCCTGCCCGAATTCCTTGCCGCGCAGCAGGGACAGATTGGTTTCATCAATCAGGTAGTCGAAGTACCGTTTTGAGGACCAGAAGGCGCCGAGGGCGCAGGAGGAACCGATGAGTGCCGTGTCTGTCATGGGGAGGTGCGGAGGTTGGGCGGTTGAGTGGGATGGTGCCGTTATTTCAGGGCGTCAAAGGCGGATTTGAAGAGGAAGTATCCCCAGCCCCAGTCTTCATTGCCGGCCCAGTCCTTGTCATAGTGGTGGCGGGGCAGCAGGAAGCGTTCCGGGTGGGGCATCAGGCCCATGGCGCGGCCGGTGGAATCCTGGAGGCCCGCGATGCTGCATTCACAGCCGTCGCGGTTGTCCACGTACTGGAGAGCCACATTTCCGGCAGCCAGGTATTTTTCCGCATCTCCGGGGCGGGTGACCAGGCGGCCTTCCGCGTGGGCGGAGGGCAGCTCGAATTCATCCGGAAGGCCCTGGAGGAAGGGTGAGTTTTTAGCTACCTTCACCAGCTTGGCCCAGACGCATTCAAAACGTTCCTTCTTGTTGTCAATCAGGCTGGAATCCGGCAGAATCCCCAGCTTGGTGAGTATCTGGAAGCCGTTGCAGATGCCCAGGAGCAGGCCGCCTCCGGCATGGTGCCGGTGCAGGGCGTCTCCCAGGAAGCGTTCCGTTTCCAGCTGGGCCAGGCGGCCGCTGGTGACGTAGTCCCCGTAGCTGAAGCCGCCGCCGAGGACGACGAGCTGGGATTTGGCGACGTGTTCCGGCGTGGCCGTGGCGATGGGCTGGATCTGGGTGGAGAAGCCGGCCGCGCGCAGGGCGCGTTCCGTTTCCGCGTCACAGTTGGTGCCGGGGTATTTCAGTAAAAGTGCGTGAGGCATATTGGTAGAAATGAATCGTTGGTATGGTTAGGTCCCGGTTTTTGGAAATCAATAATAAGGGGTGAGCCCGTCTTTCCAGAGCTTCTTGAGTTTGGCTACGTCGCAGTCCAGCACCTTTTCCCCGCCGCAGCAGGTGGCGGTGAGGCGCTTTTCCTTCGTGACGCTACCGATGCAGGCGCAGGGGAAGCCGGCCATGGCCGCTTCAAAGTCCGCGGCGAATTCCGGGTCCACTTCCACCAGGATGCGGCCCGTGCTTTCACTGAACAGGGGGACTGCCGGGGATTTCCATCCGTTGACGGTCGGCGCCTTCGTGAGGTCCAGCCGTACGCCGCCCTTGCCGGAGAAGGCCATTTCCGCCGCCGTGACGGCCAGGCCGCCTTCGGAGACGTCGTGGGCGGAGAGCACCAGGCCGGAAGTCAGGGCGTTGTAATAGGCCTTGTACAGTTCCATGTTTGCTGCACAGTCCGTTTGGGGGACCTTGCCGTCTTCCACGCCGTGGGTGCGTGCGAAAACGGAGCCGCCCATCTCGTCTTCCGTGTGGCCGATGAGGTACAGCAGGCTGTCGTTCCGCCGCAGGGAGGAGCCGATAACATGGTCCGGACTTTCCACCACGCCGAAGCCGGAGCAGAGGAAGGTGACGGGCACGTTGATGGGGCCGTCTTCCGTTTCAAAGTAGTTGTAGAAGGAGTCCTTGCCGGAGATGAAGGGGGCGTTGTACGCGTCCGCCGCTCTGGCGATGGCCTTCACGCATTCCACCAGGCGGCCGAGTTCCGCCGGGTCTTCCGGGTTGCCCATGCAGAAGTTGTCCAGCAGGCCGATCTTGTCCGGGTTGGAGCCTACCAGGATGAGCTGGCGCACGCATTCGTCCACGGTGCCGGTGCCCATGGCGTAGGGGTCCGTCTTGCCCCATTCCGGAAGAATGGCGCAGGCCATGGCCATGCACTTGTCCGAGCCGTCGATGTCCACCACGGAGCCGTCCTGCGGGGCGTCCGCCTGTGCGCCCGCCAGGGGCTTCAGAATGGTGTTGCCCTGCACTTCATGGTCGTATTCCCGGATGATGGGTTCGCGGGAGACGATGGCGAAGTCTCCCATGACGGTTTCCAGGGATTTGTTCAGGTCCTTGTCCGGGAGGGGCAGGCCCGTGAGGCCCTTGCCGGGGGTGAAGACGGATTCCAGCTTCTTGATGGGGGCGTCATGCAGCTTGGAGTTGTCCAGGCAGCAGACGAGTTCCCCCTTGTGCCAGACTTTCAGGATGCCCGTATCGTCGGAATGGCCCAGGACGGTCAGCTCCGTCTGGAAGGTGTCCGCCAGCTTCTGGAGCTCCGGCAGGTCTTTTTCCTCCACGGCCAGGACCATGCGTTCCTGGGATTCCGACAGGAAGATTTCCCAGGAGATGAGGCCCGGTTCCTTAAGGGGTGCGTTGTCCAGGAAGATTTCCCCGCCCGTGACGGAGAGCATTTCACCGGCGGCGGAAGAGAAGCCGCCCGCGCCGCAGTCCGTGATGAAGACGATGAGGCCGCGTTCGCGCGCTTCCAGAATAAAGTCCAGCGTTTTCTTTTCCTCAATCGGGTTGCCGATCTGCACGGCGGTGAAGTCCTCTTCGTGGGAGGCTTCGTCCAGCGCGGCGGAGGAGAAAGTGGCCCCCTTGAGGCCATCGCGTCCCGTGCGTCCGCCGATGACGATCACCTTGAGGCCGGGGCGCATTTCCTTCAGGATGTCCCCGCGGGGAATCACGCCGGCGGTTCCGCAGAAGACGAGGGGGTTGTAAATGTACGTGGGGTCAAACTGGATGGCGCCGTTCACGGTGGGAATGCCCATGCGGTTGCCGTAGTCGCGCACGCCGCGCACCACGCCGCGCATGATGCCCAGGGGGTGGATGACGTCCGGAGCGGTGATGTCCGCCGGGTCCGTATCCGGAGCGCCGAAGCAGAAGACGTCCAGGGAGGCGATGGGCTTGGCGCCCTTGCCTGCGCCCAGAATGTCGCGGATGACGCCGCCCAGCCCGGTGTTGGCCCCGGCATAGGGTTCAATGGCGGAGGGGTGGTTGTGCGTTTCCGCCTTCAGGCAGACGGCCAGCTTGTCGTCCAGGGCGATGAAGCCGGCGTTGTCGTCAAACGCGCTGAGCACGAAGCCCGGCTTGCGTTCCATGATCTTTTCGGAAGGCTTCTTGATGTAGGTCTTGAAGAGGCTGTCCACGGTTTCCGGCGCGCCTCCGTTGACGCTGTGGCTGATGGAGGCGGAGAAGATGCGGTGCTTGCAGTGTTCCGACCAGGTCTGGGCGATCACTTCCAGCTCCACGTCAGTGGGGTCGCGGTCGATTTCGCGGAAAATCTGCTGGACGACTTCCATGTCCTCGCGGGACAGGGAAAGCTTCTGCTTTTTGCTGAGTTCAAGCAGTTCGTCGCTGCTCAGGTCCCTCACGGGAACGGTGCGGTAGGTTTTGGCGGACATGTGGATGGGGAAGGAGAGGGGTTAGGCGATGGTCCAGTTGTGAATGGCGGGGTTGCAGACGTCCTTGGCAAAGCGCGCCGCCAGGGCTTCCTTGTCCCCCTGGCCGAAGACGTACACGCGCTGGGTGATTTTCAGGCCGTCCAGGGTAAAGCCCATGTTCTGGCGGCCGCGGTAGTTTTGCAGGATGGCTTCCTTTTCCAGGTCCAGGGCGCCGGCCTTCATGCCGTAGTCAATCGTGAACAGGGAGTCTTTCAGGATGGGGGCGGCCTGTTCCGTGCATTCCTGGGAGATGGGGTCCACCAGTACACTCAGGAGATATTCGCGGGCTTTTTGTTCGTCCCCGCTGATTTCTACGGTGTAAACGCGGCTGCGGCGGAAGGTGAGGCCGGCATTCAGGGGAGTGTAGAGCAGGGCGTCCGCGTTGGCGGCGGCCTGGAACCGGCTGATAACTTCAAAGTGGAGGGTCATATCGCTCAAGAATGTTGGTAAAATGAAAAATGGGGGCCGGTCGGACAACCGGCTCCCATGAAAGGGGAAAGGGCTCAGGCCTTGTTCTGGAGCCGGGAGAGGACTTCCTCGTAGGCTTCCATCACGTTGCCCAGGTCCTGGCGGAAGCGGTCCTTGTCCATCTTCTCGCCGGTCTTGATGTCCCACAGGCGGCAGGTGTCCGGGGAAATCTCGTCAGCCAGCACGATCTGGGAGGGATCTTCCGCCAGACGGCCGAATTCAATCTTGAAGTCCACCAGCGTCAGTCCGACCTGCTTGAAGAAGTCGATCAGCACGTCGTTTACGATGCGGGCCTGGTCCTTCAGGAAGGCGCATTCCTCTTCCGTGGCGGCGTTCAGTTCACGGGCGTAGTCGTCATTGATGAAGGGGTCGCCCAGGTCGTCGTCCTTGTAGGAGAACTCCACGATGGGCTTCTTGAAGGGGGTGCCTTCCTTGACGCCCATGCGGCGGCTGAAGGAGCCGGCGGCGATGTTGCGCACGATCACTTCCAGGGGAAGGATGGAAACCTTTTTCACGTCGATGTTGATGTCGTCCACGTCGGCGACCAGGTGGGTCTTCACACCCTTGCTTTCCAGCATGCGGTAAATGACCAGGGTGATGGCCTTGTTCATCCTGCCCTTGTTTTCAAACTGGGCCTTCTTGGCTCCGTTTCCGGCGGTGGCGTCGTCCTTGTATTCCATGCGGAGGACGTTGGGATTGTCAGTCGTATAAAGGCGTTTGGCCTTCCCTTCGTAAATAGGTTCCATGATACGTGTTGCGCAGGGTTGAATGCGTGCGGAGATGTTACGCCAGACGTTCCGCACGGTCAAGCCGCAACTGGACGAAGGAAGGGGGTGCCTCCGCACGCCCTTGCGGCTATCCCATGGGGAAGGAATTGACAAGGGCCATCCAACCGGGCAAACCCGGTTTTCCGGTCTCTGGACTCGGGTCTTTTCCGGAGAGCCACGGAGGTGAATGTCTGAAATCCGGCACAAACCGGCGGCCATTATTCTCCTGAATGAAAAAAGCATAATCAACTTGCCACCTGTTTCCGCGGATGTTAGGAAGATGATTGATGTTCAAACTGGCTGCATGTTTCTGGACGGCTCTCGCTCTCACACTTCCGTCCCGGGCGGAGGACACCTGCCATTCCGATGTTGAAAGTTGGAGTACTCTAAGATGCCCGGTTCAGTATTTTGCCGTGGAATCCCAGAACAGCCGCTATTGGACGACCCTTTTTCCGGACAATCCGCCCTTTGCCTATGCGTGCCTGTACCTTCCTTCGTTTGACCGTGAATTCGGCTTTTATCTGGACGGGAACGAACTGTGCTGGGCCAGAGCCATCGGGCCATGCAGCATGCAGATGCTGTCCCAGTTTCCGGTGGCGGATTTCCGGAGTTCCGGGATGAAACAGGCTGCCGTGCTGCTGACCTGCTTGCACTTTCCCGTTTTAGGGAATCTTTTGGAGGGATGGGACTGTGTTGCCGATACCGTAACGGAAGAAGACCCTTTTGCCGGGCGTAAAAGAAATATGGTTCTGAATTTCCTCCAATTCCGGGAATATCGTGAGCTCTCTGCCGCCTGGGTGGAGGCCGTGGTCAATCCTGTTCTTTACAGTCGCTTATTTGTTAAAAGAGGCCGGACGGCATTAAACCCTGCCGTAGCGGCTGAACTTCGCAAAACGTGGGATGAAGCGGTCACTCGCAGAACTTTCCCCATGGACCTGTACCGCCAGTACGTGACCGGGTGCGACGGGAATTACTGCTACTTCCGCGGGGAGTCCGGCGCTATGGCGGAAGACCTGTGCCGGGGAGAAGGCAGGATGAGGCCGGCCATGAGGTTTCTGGCCTGGGGATTGGCAGACATGGCCATGATGGATGATTTGACCCCGGCAGGGGAGCAATGGGTGATGAAGCAGTGCGCCGCCGTCCGGAAGTATGCCGCAGAAGCGGGTGACGAGCCGCCTCCCATGGTGTCCAGTGAATGGGTGGAGGGATTCAGTAAACGGGTTTGGAAACGAATGGAGCAGGAGGAGGCCGCCCGGGAACGGGAAAAAAGCATGCGCGGGGAGTTTGCAGCTGCGGAAGAGGAGCCGGAAGAAAAAGCGCCCTCCCCGTATTCGGGAGAAAAATATGTCCGTGGGTTCCGGGAGCGTTTTCTGAAGCCTTTGGGAACAAATCCCCTTTGGAAGGATTTGTTCCCGGCGGGGACGGAGGGGAAGCCCGCCGTGTGCTGTTTGCTTCCCGGGCGCGGCATCTGCGGTTTTTATCTGGATGGCCCCCTCATGGGGCGTGCGGAATCCCAGTCACATCATCCCTGGGAGGTTTATGACAGCTGGTTTTTTCACCGGGTACCGGAAAGGGTGCTATTCCCTTATGAGGGCATTCCGGATGCGGAGGGGGATTGTGAAGCCAGGGTGAAGAGGGAGTGGCTCATCGTCGGGAGGGAGATAGGCGGCATGATGGAAGGGCTGCTCACCGGGATTGCCAGGGGGGAGCTGGTGTCCGGAAAAGGGAGAACGGCTCATCACGTGGACGATACCGGCTTTTGCATCGTGCGCGGGGCTGACGGAACGGAGAGGATCATGTCTGCCGCTGATGCTGATTTGGGAACCGTGGTGGAGCTGATGGATTTATTGTATGCCATGGACCTGCTGTTTACTTGCGATGAGGATTATTTGAAGGGAATTGTTGAGAAGCGGGCCGTGCTCCAGGGAAGAACGCCGGAGGAAGGGGCGCGGGAATATCGCCGTGAAAGCGGCCTGTGGAGCAGCAGGGGAGGCCGGGCCTGGTGGTTTTAGTCCGGGACCGGGGTGGCTGTTCCCTGCGCCTTCTCCGGAAACGTCCGGGCTATGGCCCCGCCGCGGAAGGCCCGGAGATGAATTGCCTTTATTAACTTGCCCATGGTATTCTACTGGTTTAAAAAATACTGATGTTCAAACTGCTGCTCTGCTTCTGGATGACTTTTTCGCTGGTTCCTTTTCCATCGGCGGCAGATGAGGAGGTAGAAGAAGGAATGACTCTCATTTACCCGGCCCAATATTTCGCATGCGCCTGGGAAGAGGCCTATTGGGGTGACGCCGGCGTTTATTGGGAAATGCTTTTCCCGGAAAATCCCCCCTTTACGTATGCCTGCATTTACCTGGGGTCCTTTGACCAGGAGTTCGGTTTTTATCTGGACGGAACGCTGATGGTCCGGGCTTCTTCCCTGAATTTGAATCCTGCCCAGATGTATTGCAATTGGTTTTTTGAAGGAACCCCTGAAAGGCGCCTTATTCCTTATGAAGGCGAACCATTCTGGATGGATGCCGGGGGCGTGGGCCGGGATTATTCACCCAGGGTGAAACGGGAGTGGATGGATATGGGGAAGGGTTTGTCCCGGCTGATCATCCGGGTCCTGGACCATGCCGCTTCCGGGGAGATTGCCGCCGGGAAGGCGGCGGGGGATTCAGACCCGGATTCCCTGGACATGGTGATCATCCGCGGGACGGACGGAAAAAACAGGATACTGATGCCGCAGGACGAGGGGTTTGAAACCGTGGAGAAGCTGCTGGAGTGTGCGTACAGCGCATACCAGGACGAAAGCGTGAAGGACAGTGCGGGGTATATCATGAAGCATTACGATGTGTTGCGGGGGAAGACTCCGCCGGCGGGAGGGTGCCCCCGCAAAGAGTGCTTTGGAATCAATGGGAGCCGTTTTGACTGGTAGGCGGAAGGGGTTCAGGCAGCCCTTGATGCACTGGCCGTGTGCCTCTACGGGAATTTAGTCTTGATACCGGTAGGGGTGCGCGTATCATGCGCTTTAGTATGCACGCCGACTTGGAGAAATTATTGTCTCTGGGGAAAATCACCCCCTCTCTCGCTGAAAAACTTGATCGCATCGCACCTGGCCGTTACTGCTTCCATACTACCTGGGGCGCCGGCAAAGTCATTTCCTGGAACCTGGCCGCCAAAAAGCTGGTTATTGATTTTGAGGAAAATCCGGAACACGAAGTTGCCTTGGAATTTGCTCCAAAAATTTTGGAGTTCCTCCATGATGACCATTTCCTGGCCAGGCGTTATGAAGATACCGAATCCCTGATCAACCTGTCCGTGGACGATCCGGTGGAACTGGTGCGCGTCACCTTGCAGGGCTACGGCAATTCCCTTACCCCGGAAAAGCTGGAAGCCGCGCTGAAAGGCACCGTGATTGCCGCGGACAAATGGAAGAACTGGTGGGACAAGGTGCGCGCCATGCTCCGTTCCAACGTCCAGTTCATGATGCCTACCCGCAAGGGAGAGCGCATCACGCTCCGCACGAATATTCTTTCCCGCGCCCAGGCCGCCCTGGAGGATTACAACAAGGCCGCGGACCTGAAAGCCAAGGTGCGCGTGCTGGACGGCATCAAGATGGAAACGGTCATGACGGAGCCGGACGCCGTCAACGCCCTGGTTCAGGCGGTGGACGCCGACGTGCGCAACGGCGGAAGCCTGGCTCTTCAGCAGGTGCTGGAGCTGGCCGTGCTCCGGGACGACCTGATCGCCGCCGTGAAGAACACGGAAGCGGCCCAGGCCGCCTACCCCCTCCGCTCCATCGTGGAAGCCAATATCGGCGATGTGGAACGCTTCGCGGAAGTGCTCAATTCCATGCCCGCCGTGCGCCAGAAGCGCGTGTACGTTACGCTGCCCGCCGTCTTTGGAGAAGAGTGGACGCAGAAGGCGCTGGAGCTGTTTGACGCGAGCGGTGCCCGCGCCGTGGGAGAGATTGCCAAGTTCCTGATAGAGGAAGGGCATGACAAGGCCCTGGTCAAGCATTTGAAGCATGAACTGCTGCGCCAGACTCTTCCGGCTGAATCCCTCATCTGGATATGCCGCCAGCGGCATGACGCCTCCAAGCCCCTCTTCGGCCTTCCCGTCGGCATTGCGATGCTTTCCCTGATTGAACAGGACCACATGGACGGCGGCCCCAACCGCATGCTGCGCTTGAAAAACCTGTTTATGGAGGACAAGAACATCATCCAGGAAATGATCAAGGGGCAGGACGTGGCGGAAGTGCGCCAGTTCGCCAAGATGCTGTACAATACCTCCGCCTTCTCCGAACAGGACCGCGGTGCGCTGATGGCCCGCGTGATCAGCGTGTTCCCTGACCTGCACGCCATCGTGCTGGACGCCCTGGTGGATACCTCCGACAAGCCGGAACCGATTTTCGTTTCCTGGGACAGCCTGGAAGCCCGCAAGAAGGAGCTGGAAGAACTGGTGAATGTGAAGATTCCGGAAAACCTGCACAACAAGAAGATTTCCCGTGCGGAGGGAGACCTCCGTGAAAACGGCGGCTACCAGGATGCCAAGGAAGTGGAAAAGGTGCTCAACCGCCGCCGTTCCGAACTGGAGCATGCGCTGGCGCTGGCCCGCGGCACGGACTTTGCCGTGACGGATACCTCCAAGGCCGCCATGGGGATGAAGGTGACTCTCCAGCCCCTGACCGGAGGGGATGCCGTGGTGTACACCATTCTGGGCGCGTGGGATACGAATCCGGAAAAGCACATTGTCTCCTATCTTTCCCAGGTCGGCAAGGAGCTGACGGGCAGGAGCGTGGGAGACCAGGTGAAGATCGTGCCGATGGACGGCGACAAGAAGAAAGTGTTCACCATTACGAAGATTGAAGCCGCTTTTTAATTTTTAAGAGAGTTGCTTTCCCTTTTGACTAAGGCCTTTAAAAAGGCTCCCCATCCTGAAAGGAGGGGAGCCTTTTTGTTGTTCATGGAAAAACTTTCCATTGTTTCACGGATTTAGAATCCGTTATGAATGTTAGAAGAAAATCTGAAAAAATATACTGCGCATCTCATTGAAAATAAGCCGTTTTATTTTTTGTGCCTTGAAAAATGAATCTTTGCCGGAGAGATTGTCCAGCCCATTCAAACAATAGTCTGTTTGATTAAGGTATTCATACTAATGAAATAATAATCCGAACTCTGGTCTTTTTTGTTGACCACGGATTCTAAATTCGTTATTTGTCAAGAAATGGAAGCGGTGTTTCATCATTTCCAATCACATATCCCATTGACACCATGAAGAAAACATTATTCATTCTGGCAACTATGGTTGCGGCGGCGGTGGCGGCCGAAGCCTCCACCGTTCTGATCTCGTTCGGGATCAATTCAGGCAATGGCACCGCCGTTGTGGACGGCACGTATCTGGGAGAACCCGGACAGAAAGTGAACAAGATTTCCACGGGACAGAGTAATTCCTATACTTCCGGAACCTTGGTCACTACGGGGGGAGGAAGCACCGGAATCACCCTGACGACGGGAGGACTCTGCTGCGGAGGTCCCGGCGCCATGACCGATGCCGCTGCCAAAGGGTCCGCCCTGGGCCAGGACAACAAGTTTTACGATGTTTTCGGCCAGGATATGACTATCGGCAATCCGATGGGGGGCGCGATCAATCCGATAGGCTCCGCGAACGGCAATTTCACGATGTCCCTGAACAACCTGTCCGCCGGCACCTACACGCTGACCATGCTGGTGGGACGCGGAAACAACTATGGTGCGGGCAACACTTCTTCCTTCAGCCTTGACGGCGCCGGAATCTCCAACATTTCCGCCAGCCTGGACGATTACTCCACCGGGTCCGGCGCTACGCTGAACGGCGCCACCGTCACGGGCAACACGCATACCGGAGACTGGATGCTGATTACTTACACGTTTGACGTGGCGGCGGATGGCACCCGGCTTGATATCCAGTCCCAGGGAGGTACCGGCAACATCAATGCCCTGGCGCTGACCTCCGTTCCTGAACCGGCCACGGCCAGCCTCGGACTGCTGGGCCTGGGCGTTCTGCTGATGCGCCGCAGGCGCGCGTAACGTTTGTTCTTCATGCAGGCGCCGGCCGTTCGCGAAAGGAACAGTCGGCGCCTTCCTGTTTACGGAAGAGGAAATCACCATGAGAAAGCTGAATTGGTGCGGATGGGTTCCGGCTGTGCTGGCCGCCTGCTCCCTGGCGCATGCGGAAGAAATAGGGATAGGAGTGCTGAACGGAACTGCGGCCACGGAGGCGGCGTTCCGGCAGGCGGAGCCCGGAACCCTGGCGGAGGAAGGAAAAACATGGAATTTCATCAAGCCCGCGGCGAATGCCGCCACGACCGTTTCCACCTTGAAAACTGCGGCGGGAGTGTCCACGGAAGCCTCCTGCGCCATCAATCCGGGTTATTGCGCCAGCAACGGCATTTTTGCGTCGGGCAGGAACCGTGATTATTTGCTCATGGATTCCTGGGCCGGTATCCGGGGAACGGAAAACGTCGTGATTTCCCGGCTTCCCGATTCCATGGCGGAATACTGCCATGTGGAAATTTACGGGGATTGCAATGACTCGGACCGGGACATGCTTTATACGGTTAACGGCCTCACCGGCACCATCCAGGACCGCGGCACGTTTTCCGGCGCGTTTCAGGAAGGAGTCAACAGGCTGACGCTGAAGTATGTGCCGGTCACTGGAGGAACGATTACCATTACGGGCAACGGGGCCTCCCAGACGCGTTCCGCCATCAATGCGGTCCGCCTGACGGCTCCTTCTCCCGGCATCGTGACTTTTACGGCGACTCCTTCAGAGATCATGGAAGATTCAACCTCCGGAGCCGTCCTGAGCTGGAAAACCTGGAAGTGCGGAGCAGTCACGCTGAGCACCAGGGACGGCCGGGATATTCCGGCCACTACGGAAGACGGCACGGGTTCCGTCACGGTAAAGCCTGACGCCACCACGACCTACATTCTCAGCGCCGCCTGTGAGGACGGAACCGTTTCCAAGGAAGAAGTGACGGTGACCGTCAGGAAGCAGGAACCGGAAATCCTTCTCTTTGAATCCGACAAAAAGAGGGTTGCTCCCGGCAGTGATGAGAAGGCCACTCTGACATGGAGCACGGTGAAAGCGGAAAGCCTTGCCCTGACCGCCAATGGCGCGGAGATTCCCATCACCAGCACGGCGGGGGCCGGCAGCGTTCAGGTGTCTCCCGCGGAGACGACCCAGTACACGCTGACGCTGACCGCGGCGGACGGCACGGAGAAGAGCAAGTCCCTGATTATTTCCGTGCTGGCGGAGAACACGCCCAACGTCCTGGTGTTTCTGGTGGACGACATGGGCTGGCAGGATACGTCCGTGCCATTTTATTACAAGGACGGCCAGCCCGTCGTTACGGAGCTGAACGCCTTTTATAAAACGCCCTCCATGGAAAGGCTGGCGGCGCAGGGGATGAAGTTCACGAATGCCTATTCGTGCCCTTTGTGTTCTCCGGGCCGCACGTCCCTGATGACGGGCAAGACCTCCGCCCGTCACCGGGTCACCAACTGGACGGCCGTGAATGCCCCCACGCTGAATGAATACAGCGGCGGTCTTCCCCACATCCGTGCTCCCCAGTGGAACATGGCAGGGATGAGCCAGCAGGAAATTCCTCTCCCCCGCGTGCTGAAGGATGCCGGCTACCGGACCATCACGGTGGGAAAGGCCCACTTCGCCCCGTCCAACCAGCTTTATTCCAATCCAGCCAACCTGGGATTTGACGTCAACATAGCCGGCTGCTCCGCCGGACAGCCCGCCTCCTACCGGGGAGAGGATCAGTTCGGCTCCGGGAACACCCATGTTCCTGACCTGGAGGAATATTACGGAACCACTGCGGCGGAAGACAGGAAGAGGAATTTCCTGACAAATGCCCTGACGCTGGAGATGAAGAAGCAGATCAAGGCCGCCGTGGATGAGAATGCGCCTTTCTTCGCGTACATGACCCATTACGCCGTCCACCAGCGGCACGACCAGCCGGACCCCAACGGGGACTACGATACTTATCCCTCGGGCACGTCCTTTGAACCGGGAGTTTCCATCGGCGGCAATCTCCGCAATTTCGGCACCCTGATCGGCGGCATGGACAAATCCCTGGGGGATCTGATGGATTACCTCAAGGAACTGGGCGTGGCCAACAGGACGCTGGTCATTTTCATGTCCGACAACGGCGGAGACGCTCCCATCCAGCAGAGCTATAGCGGAGATATTCCATGGCTTGAGAAAATCAGCGCCGTAGCTCCTCTGAGAGGGCGCAAAGGCAGCCGTTACGAAGGGGGAACGCGCATCCCGATGATCGTGGGCTGGGCGGAGGTCGATTCCTCCAGCCCCATCCAGCAGGAATATCCCATTCCGCAGAATTCCGTGAACCATGACATCGTGGCGATTTGGGACATTTATCCCACCATTCTGAATATGCTGAAGCTGAAGGTTCCGGTGGGCCATCAGGTGGACGGGGAGGACATCAGTCCCTATTTCCGGGGGGATTCTTCCTTCCACCGCACCCAGAAGATATTCCAGCATTTCCCGCACCACCATTCCTACGCCAATTTCTATTCCACCTGCCGGAAAGGAGACTGGAAGGTCATTTACAATTACATGGACCAGTACGCCCATACGGATTTGTATTCCGGCAACGGCTACAGGACCGCGGGCCGCTTCCCGTGGCAGCTTTTCAATCTGAAAGACGACATCGGAGAGAGCAATGACCTGGCCCAGGACCCGGCGCAGCAGGAACGCCTGATGCGCATGGCGCGCTCCCTGATCCGGGAACTCCGTCAGGCGGATGCGCAATATCCCGTCCTCACCAGGAACGGCCAGGCGGTGGGGACGGCCTACATCCGCATGCCTGATTTCCCGGACGTGGATTCCGACGGCGACGGCGTTCCCGACCTTGTGGAGGACGCCAACGGCAACGGCGTCATCGATCCCGGTGAAACGGACCCGGATGATGCTTCCTCCTTCGTTCCCATCCGGCAATAAACTTTTCACCAACTGGACAAGACTCATGAAGAAAACACGTTGTTTTTCCGTTCTTCCCGGTCGTCTGCGTCTTCTCAGGATTGGCCTTGGGTCCGCCGCCTTCCTCTCCGGGGCCCTTCTGCTGGCGGATGTGCTGGTCAATGCCGGCGGCGGCTCCAGCAATGCGGACAAGACGGGCAACGGCGGCGGCATATTGGATTACGGGCAGGTCACTTTTTCCGGCTCCGCCTCCTATGAAAATAACACGGTGCGCGGCTTCTCCCAGGGCGGAGCGGTTTACGCAGGTTCCGTAGTCCAGCAGGCCGCCGTTTCCTTTACCGGCAACAGGGCGGAGGGCGGCAGCGGCGGCGCGCTCTACAGCCGCGGGAACGTGCAGGTAGCGGCGGGTTCCTCCTTTTCCGGCAACGCGGCGGCCCACAACGGGGGCGCCCTGTGCCTGGATGCCAATGACGGGGAGGAGGAGCGCACCGTGAACGTGGAAGGCGGCTGTTCCTTTACCGGAAACAGCGCCGGAAACCTGGGGGGCGCCGTTTACGTTTCCGGCGGCAGCGCGGAGGCTCCCACCGTGCTCAACCTCCGGTCCACGGATTCCACCCGCCCCGTTTCCTTCAGCGGCAATTTCCGGGGGCGTTCCGCGGGAGCCTCCACGGGCGGCGTGCCCAATTCCATCACGGTCATGGGCCATGTGCGCCTGGTGATGCATGCGGACCCGGATTGCCTGGTCAGCATGGAAGACCCTCTTTATTCCTTCGCCGGGTATTCCTCCACCTCCAGCTTGAGAAAGACGGGGGAAGGAACGCTGGGCTTAGGCGGCATTTCCTTGTGCCATTTTCCGGTGAGCGTGGAAGGCGGAACGGTGCGGCTCGGCACGAACGCCGGCGTGCGCGGAATGACGCGGCTGGACGTGGCCGCAGGGGCATGCCTGTCCTTCTCTCTCCCCCGGAACCCTAGCCAGGAGGCCAAGTGGAGCGCGGAGGGGCCAGTGTCTCTGGATAGCACGGCGGAAATCCGCGTGGCTCTCCCTGTCATGGCCGGGAAGGAACAGGAACAGAGCTGGAAGCTGGTGGAAGGGACCACTCTTTCCATGGCGGCTCTTCCCTCCGTTTCCTATGACGCCGCCAGTGCGGAAGCCTGGAAGAGTGAGGGTTCTTTTTCCCTGAAACAGGAGAATACGGCGGGAAAAAGCGCCCTGGTGCTCGCTTGGACGCGTACGCCTTCCCCGTATGACCAATGGAAGAAGGACCATTTTGCCGACGGAACGCCGGAGGACCAGACTGTCCCGGACGCCTGTCCCGCGGGCGACGGCATCACCAACCTGATGAAGTATGCCGCGGGGCTGGACCCGAACAAGCCCTGCGGAAGCGTCACGAGGCTGGCGGTCAGGGAGGAAAACGGGGAATGCCGCCTGGTGCTGGAATGGCCGGTGAATACGGCGGCCACGGACGTGACGTTCAGCGTGGAAAGCACGGAAGACCTGGTTACCTGGAGGGAGGAAGCGACGGTCGAGCCATCCGGAGACCGTGCCGAATACCTTGATTCCATAGTGATTGACGGCAACGCGCCGACGCGGCGGTTCCTGAGGCTGAAGGTGTCGCGGGAATAAGGTGAAGGCTGTCCATTTTTTATCCTGAACCGCCTGGTGAGTGGATCCAGAGGATGAATGATGCCGGCCTTCCTTTCCGGGATGCCGGAGGCACAATCCCCGCGGCATGTGGAAATAGCCGGGTTTAATGGGTTGGCCAGTTCATATTCATACGGAGAAAGACGGAGCTTGCGGACAGAGGGGGTGTTGGGTGGGGTTTCATCAACCCTTTTCCGGGGGATGTTCTGGCGGGTCATGAAAAAGGGCTGTTCCGCCGGATGCGGGACAGCCCCTGAAAAGGAATGGCGGTTAAACGCCGCAGATTATTTGGAGAGCACCTTTTGGACGGCGGCAACGACGTTGTCCACGTTCATGCCGAGCTCGTCCAGAACTTGCGCTCCGGGTGCGGAGAAGCCGAAGCGGTTGATGCCCACGGCTTCGCCCTGGCAGCCCAGGTATTTCCACCAGAGGTCCGTGACGCCGGCTTCCACGGAAACCCTCTTCGCGCAGGAGGGGGGAAGCACGCTTTCCCGGTATTCGGCAGATTGCTTGTCAAAGCGGAAGAAGCTGGGCATGGAAACCACGCGGATTCCTTCTCCGGTTTTTTCCGCCGCCTTCAGGGCCAGTTCCAGTTCGGAACCGCTGGCAAGGATAATGGCCTTCAAGGTTCCCTGTTCCTTCCGGGCTACGTAGCCGCCTTTCAGCACGCCTTCCCGGCGCGTTTCCACGGGAATATTGTTCAGGGTCGCTACCTTCTGGCGGGTCAGGATGAGGGCGGTGGGGCCGTCGGCGCGCTGCATGGCGGCCATCCAGGCTCCTGCGGTTTCTTCTGGGTCCGCCGGGCGGATGACGTCCAGGTTCGGGATGACGCGGAGGCCGGAGACGGTTTCCACCGGCTGGTGGGTGGGGCCGTCTTCGCCCACGGCCACGGAATCGTGCGTCAGGATGTAGGTGACGGGCAGGCCGCTGAGGGCGGCCACGCGGATGGCGGCGCGCATGTAGTCCACAAAGACGCAGAACGTGGCGGCGCTCACGCGGAACAGGCCGTCATAGGCGATGCCGTTGCAGATGGCGGCCATGGCATGTTCACGGATGCCGAACCAGAAGTTGCGCCCTTCCGGGGTTTCCGCGGAGAAGTCCCCCGCGCCGGAAAGGTAGTTTTTATTGGAGCTGTACAGGTCCGCGCTGGTGGTCAGGAACCAGGGGTCCGCCTTGGCGATGGCGTTGATGGCGACGGCTCCGGCGGAACGCGTGGCGTCGCTGTAGTCCTGCGGGAAGGCGGGGATGGCCTTGTCCGAGTCCGCGGGATTGACGCCCCTGGCGCAGGCGCAGATGCCGGAGTCCAGTTCCGCGGCCAGTTCCGGATAAGCCCGGCGCCATTGTTCGTAGGTGGCGTTCCAGGCGTTGAAAGCTTCTTCCCGTCTGGCCTTGAGGTCCGTGAAGGCGCTGCGGACGTCTTCGGAGACGTAATAGCGTTCCCCGGCAGGAATGCCCCAGTTGGCGTGGGCTTCTTCCTGGAGCTTGGCTCCGCCTTCCCCGTGGCCCTTCGTGGTGCCTTCAATGCCGGGGATGCCTTTGCCGATTATCGTTTTGGCGATGATGAGCTGGGGCTTGCCGTTCCTGGCGTTTTTGGCGGCTTCCACCGCTTCCGCGATGGCCTTGAGGTCGTGCCCGTCGATCTGGCGCACGTCCCAGCCCAGGGCTTCATACACGGCGCGCGGGTCGGCAAGCTGGGTGCGTTCCGCGGGGGCGTCCAGCGTGATGTCGTTGGAATCGTAAATGAGAATGAGGTTGTCCAGCTTCAGGACGGCGGCCAGGGCGAGGGATTCGCGGGCCACGCCTTCCTGGAGGCAGCCGTCCCCCGTGAGGCAGAAGATGTGCTGGGTGAAGATGTCCATGCCGGGCTTGTTGAACCGAGCAGCGGCGCGCCTGGCGGAGAGAGCGAAGCCTACGGCGTTCGCAATGCCCTGTCCTAGCGGCCCCGTGGTGCATTCCACGCCTTCCGTATCCCGGAATTCCGGGTGGCCGGGCGTGATGGAGCCCTTGTGGCGGAAGCCCTTGAGGTCTTCAATGCCGATGTTGAATCCCGACAGGTGCAGCCAGCCGTAAAGGAACATGGAGCCGTGGCCGGCGGAGAGAATGAAGCGGTCACGGTTGAGCCAGCGGGGCTGCGCGGGGCAGATGTTGAGCAGATCGCCGAACAGGACGGCCCCGATTTCGGCGCACCCCAGCGGCAGGCCCAAGTGGCCGGATGCGCAGTCGTGAACGGCATCCATGGCAAGTCCCCGCGCCTGGTTGGCGGCTTTTTGGAGAAGGTCAAGATTCATGCCCGGGCAATATGAGCAGATCAGCCCCATATTGGAAGCCTAAAATGCGTCTCCGGCAACAGGGCGGAGCGGGGGAAAAGCATTGAAGATGGAAGCGCCGGGCATCTCCGGTCCGCATGCCGCGGCGCCCCCTGCGGCACATGGCCCGGCATGCGCAGGCGGTTCAGGCCATGAAGCTGCGGAGGAACGTGTTGGGCGTCCTTAGCCCATTTCTCTTTCACGGCTCCATTTGACCCCGTTTTTGATGACCTTGGCCGGGTTTCCCGCCAGAGCGGTGAATTCCTCCCGGAAGGATTTGGTGACGACCGATTGCAGGCCGACAACCGTATTTGCCGGGATGATGGCATTTTTGGTGAAGGTTGCCCCCTGCCCGATCCAGCAGTGGTCGCCGATGAGGACGCCCTGCGGCTGGTCGTTGAGCAGTTCCCCCCGTGTCGGCGTCCATCAGGCGATGGGAGTCGTTTGCCCAGATGGTGATTCCGGAAGACAGCATGCAATCGTTGCCAATGTGGCATTTGCCGCCCACAAGCATGACCGCTAATCCTTCGATGCTCGTCGAATGGCCGATGGACAGGGCGCTTCCGGATGCAGCTGCCAGAATGCTGACATTGTTCCAGTGGCTGTGCCCGGACGACGAGGAGCCGAATTCGATTTTCGCGCCGCGGACATGTTTCCAGATGTGGATGGAGATATTGTTTAAGGAGAGCGGAGCATGGAAGATGAGCGTGTTGTGCTCTCCCTCAATGTTCAGCCGGACGGACCCCGGTATCTGGTACGGCTCGACAAGCTGTTTTTCGCCGGAAGGAAGAATGAGAAAAATGCGGTTTCCTACCGGGTTTACATAACCTTCCCCTCCCGTCTTCAAACCCAGGCGGACGCGGCGCTTCTTTCTCGTTTGCGGAGAAAGAGATAGGTTGCAATAGATTGTTGCAAGAAAACGGTTCATGAGGAAAGCCCCGATTCTTCATCGAGAAAGGCACTCTCCCGGATTCTCCATTCAGGGTCAAGCGGAAAATGGCGCAATGGCCTTGGCCCCGTTGCCTGGCGGCAGCCGCCGGGAAGGCTTGGCTTCATGGGGTACGCCATGCGCCGTTTTCCAAGGCGGGGCGGTGTTCCCTGCTCCGTTTTCCCGTCCCGCGAAGGAAGGCCGCATGCAAGTTGTTTGCCTTTCCGGGATTTGAAAGAAACTTTGTTGACACCCTTGAAAAAATTAGTTTATAATAATTCTAACTAAAAGACACCATGAGTGACCAAAAGAATTTAACGACCTCCGTCGGAGCGCCCGTTCCGGATAACGAAAATGTGCTCACGGCCGGCCCCCGCGGCCCCATGCTGCTCCAGGACGTCTGGTTCCTGGAAAAGCTGGCCCATTTCGACCGGGAAGTGATCCCGGAACGGCGCATGCATGCCAAGGGCTCCGGCGCCTTCGGCACGTTTACCGTGACGGGGGACATCACCCGTTATACGAAGGCTGCCATGTTTTCCGGAATTGGCAAGAAGACCGACCTGCTGGTGCGGTTTTCCACCGTGGCCGGGGAACGGGGAGCGGCGGACGCGGAGCGCGACATCCGCGGCTTTGCCATCAAGTTTTACACGGAGGAAGGCAACTGGGACCTGGTGGGCAATAATACCCCGGTTTTCTTCCTGAGGGATCCGCTCAAGTTCCCGGACCTGAACCACGCCATCAAGCGCGACCCGCGCACCAACATGAGAAGCGCGCGGAACAACTGGGATTTCTGGACTTCCCTGCCGGAGGCTTTCCACCAGGTCACCGTCGTGATGAGCGACCGCGGCATTCCTTCCTCCTACCGCCACATGCACGGGTTCGGCAGCCATGCGTTCAGCATGCTGAACGCGGACAATGAGCGGGTATGGGTGAAGTTCCTCCTGAAAACCCAGCAGGGCATCAAGAACCTGACGGACGCGGAGGCGGAAGCGATTATCGCGAAGGACCGGGAGAGCCACCAGCGGGATTTGTATGAGAGCATTGAGCGGAAGGATTTCCCGCGCTGGACGATGTACATCCAGGTGATGACCCAGGAGCAGGCCAAGGCATGCCCCTTCAATCCGTTTGACCTGACCAAGGTATGGCCGCACGGGGATTACCCCCTCATGGAGGTGGGCGTGCTGGAACTCAACCGGAACCCGGACAACTATTTCGCCCAGATTGAGCAGGCGGCGTTCAACCCGGCCAACGTCGTTCCCGGCATCGGCTTTTCCCCGGACAAGATGCTCCAGGGGCGCCTGTTCTCCTACGGGGACGCCCAGCGGTACAGGCTGGGGGTGAACCATAACCAGATTCCGGTGAACGCCCCCCGCTGCCCGTTCCACAGTTACCACCGGGACGGCATGATGCGTGTGGACGACAATGCGGGAAGCACGCTGGGCTATGAGCCGAACAGTTACGGGGAGTGGCAGGAACAGCCGGAGTTCCGGGAACCGCCGCTGGAGCTGGACGGCGCGGCCTGGCACTGGGATTTCCGCGAGGATGACGACGATTATTATTCCCAGCCCCGCGCCCTGTTCCGGCTGATGAATCCGGAGCAGAGGGAGGCCCTGTACGGCAATACCGCCCGCGCCATGGGCGACGCGCCGGACTTTATCAAGCAGCGCCACATCGACCACTGCATGCAGTGCGACCCCGAATACGGGGAAGGAGTGGCCAAGGCCCTCGGCATGTTCAAGGGATAATCAAATTTGGGTGTTCCGGGCGGAAGTTTCTCCGGAAGGGGAGGCTTCCGCCCGTTTTTTACCCGTTTGACGCAGCCAGGGGATTGATGGCCGTGAATTCCGGCAGGCAGGACACGGAATCGTGAAATATCAGGTGCGGAGGGAGGACGGATGGAGTAATGTGGCCTGGTGGATGTGAATGTGTTGCTTTTTGATGATTTTGAGACGCTGGATGCATTCGGCCCGGTGGAAGTGCTGGGCAAAGTAGAGGAATACCGGCTGCGTTATTTTTCCGAATATGGCGGAACCGTCGCAAGTGCTCAAAAGACGGTAATTGTCACTGAACCGGCCACGGAGGCGGACGGCGGCGGAATTTTAGTGGTTCCGGGAGGAAAGGGGACCCGCCGCCTGGCGGTTTTTCCGCCTTTCCTGCATTTTCTCCGGGGCATGGCGGACGATGCGGAGTATTGCCTGTCCGTCTGCACGGGGGCCGCGCTGCTGGCCGCCTGCGGCGCGCTGGACGGCAGAAGGGCGACTTCCAACAAGAAGTCTTTTGCATGGGTGAAGTCCGTCCGCGGCGCAGTCGGCTGGGAGGAACGTGCCCGGTGGGTGGCGGACGGGAAGTTTTATACTTCTTCCGGCGTTTCCGCCGGAATGGACATGGCCCTCGGGTTTGTGAGCGACCGGTTTGGCAGGTCACGGGCGGAGGGAATAGCGGAGCAGCTCGAATACGTGTGGAATGATGACTGCACCAGGGACGTGTTCGCGCGGAAATGAGGTTTTTTCATGGCTGGAATCCCTGCGCGGCCAGCGGAACCGCGGCATTGCGGGAAGAACGCGTTTTCTGCTTTCTGTGAGGAAAGAGCCTGTTATATCATAGAGGGCAGAAGTACATGAAAATCGTAGTTAAAGTAGGAACGGGCGTTCTGACCCGTGAGAACGGGACGCTGGATGGTTCTTCCATCGTGCATCTGGTCAGCGCGCTGGCGGACCTGATGCAGCAGGGCCACCAGGTGGTGCTGGTGAGCTCCGGGGCTGTAGGGTCCGGCGTGTCCGTCCTGGGGCTGCCGTCCTATCCGCAGGAGTTGTCCCTGAAGCAGGCCTGCGCGGCCGTGGGGCAGACGCGGCTGATGCAGACGTATGAGAATCTTTTCAACCATTTTGACGTGGATGTGGCCCAGCTCCTGCTGACGGCAGAGGATTTGAAGCGCCGCCGCCACAACGTGCAGGCTACGGTGCTGCGCCTGTTTGAGTACGGAGGCATCATCCCGATCGTGAATGAGAACGATACCGTATCCGTGGAAGAGCTGAAGTTCGGGGATAACGACATTCTTTCCGTGCACATGGCGCGCCTGGTGGAGGCTGACGCGCTGTTCATCCTGACGAGCGTGGACGGCCTGTATCCCCCCGGAGGCAGCCGGGAAGCCATCATTCCCCGGGTGGAGGACGTGGATGCCGTGCTGGCGTTCGCGGAGGAGGACCGGGGCCGCTTTTCCATGGGCGGCATGAGCGCCAAGCTCCAGGCCATCCGGGAGGCCGTGAATGCGGGGACGGGCGTTTACATGCTGCACGGCCGCCATCCGGAACGCATCGCGCTGCTGCTGGAGGGGAAGGCGGAAGGAGCCGGAACGTATTTTGTACCGAAGGGATGAAGTTATGAAGATGGAGAATCCTCTTGAACCGGTGGGACGGGCCGCGCTGGCGGCTTCACGGGAGATGCTTGCCCTGGGACCGGAAGAGAAGGCGCAGGCCCTGCGCCTGATGGCCGCAGGCGTTCGGAGCGCCGCGGAAAAGATTGTCCGGGAGAACGGCCTTGATATGGAAGAGGCCCGGAAGGGCGGCCGCAATGCCGCGTTTCTGGACAGGCTTCTCCTGACGCCGGAGCGCGTGGAGCACATGGCCCGCGGCATGGAGCAGGTGGCGGCCCTCCCTGATCCCGTGGGCGAATGCATCCGGGAGTGGACGCGCCCCAACGGCCTGCATATCCGCCAGGTGCGCGTTCCCCTGGGGGTCATCGGTTTTATTTATGAGAGCCGCGGCACCGTTACCTGCGATGCCGCCGCCCTGTGCCTGAAGTCCGGGAATGCCGTCATTCTGCGCGGCGGGAGCGAGTCCCTGCGAACCAACCGGGTTCTGGCGGAGGTTCTGCGCGCCGCGCTGAAGGAGTCCGCCGTCCCCGCGGACGCCGTGCAGCTTCTTGATTCCGGCAGCCGGGATGAGGTGCGGCAGTTGTGCGAGCTGGATTCTTTCCTGAACGTGGTCATTCCCAGGGGTGGAAAGGGGCTGATCCGCGCCGTGACGGAGTACGCCAGGGTTCCCGTGCTGAAGCATCTGGACGGCGTTTGCCACGTGTATGTGGACGCCGCAGCGGATTTGAAGATGGCCGTGAACGTGCTGGACGACGCCAAGACACAGCGCCCGGGCGTTTGCAATGCGGCGGAAACCCTGCTGGTGGACGCCGCCGCGGCGGAACGGTTCCTGCCGATGGCGGCGGAGCGCATGCGCCGGCGTGCCGTGGAATGCCGCGTGTGTGAGCGGAGCAGGCCGTTTTTCGGTCCGGAGGCCGTTCCTGCGGAGGAAAGGGATTGGTCTACGGAGTATGAAGACCTGATTCTCTCCGTGAAGGTGGTGGACGGCGTCCGGGATGCCGTGGAGCATATCAACCGCTACGGTTCCCATCACAGTGATTCCATCATCACGGAGGATGGAAAGGCCCGCGATTATTTCATGAGCCGGGTGGACAGCGCGTGCGTCTACCATAATTGCTCCACGCGGTTCAGCGACGGGGAGGAATTCGGCTTCGGCGCGGAGATAGGCATCGGGACGGACAAGTTTCATGCCCGCGGGCCAATGGCTCTGCGCGAGCTGACCTCCTACAAGTACGTCATTGAAGGCAGCGGGCAGATGAAGGACCCTTCCCGGATTCCGGGGGAAGACCGCGCCTGAACAGGCACGTCCGCAATCAGAAAGGGAGCACCGCAGCATGGCCGCGATGCTCCCCGCTTGTACACACCCCTGAAGAAGTCCCGTTAGAAAGTCAGCCTGTAGCCGATGCTTCCGTTGAAACTGGTGGCGCGGCTGCGGAAGTCCGCATTGACATCCGCAAAAATGGAGCTGGTGTAACCCACCGGAATGGTGATGCCCGCGCCTGCCTGCACGCCGGTGGCTCCTTCCCTGGCTCCGTTCACGCGGAATCCTGCGCCGGGCACGCCGGCGGGCGACAGCGCTGCCGTGGTTTTCCGGTCGCCCAGGAGCTGGACAACCTGCACCCGCAGTTCACCCATGGACGCGCGGCCCGTCAGGTTGCTGGAGAGCTCTCCGCGGAGCCTCGCCCCCAGTCCCACGGTGCCGTAGGTGGAATCCATGTCGTCCACGCTCATGCCCAGGCCCCCTGATTCCGTGAAGCCGTCCATCCGGCTCTTGTACACGGAGGCGTTCACCAGGGGCTGGAACGCGGAGGTTTTATTTTCATCCAGGTACAGGTCATACGTGCCTTCATAAAAGGCGCCATAGCTGCTGCCGCTGGTGCTGCCGTGCATGGCGTACATGCCGGCTCCAGGGATGCCTGCGGTGCGGTCCAGGGAAGCGTCGTTCCATCCGTAGGTGAGGATGACGTTGTGCGCCCAGCGGCCCGACTGGATGCGGAAGAACAGATTGCCGTAGTAGGAGTCCAGGTCTCCGTTCGCCATGTAGGCGTCCAGGTCGCCATAGCTGGCGGAGAAGGCCGCTCCCCATACGAAGCTGTCGCTGCACGTTACGTCAAATCCGAAGGTGCCGCCCCAGGTGTTGAGCTTGTAGCCTGATTCGTCCATCCGGTCATCCAGTTTGCGGTAGCCGCCTTCCCCTTCAATCCAGGCGTTGAAGCAGGGCAGGTCATCGTTGATGTACTGCGGGGAGGCTCCCATCTGGGAGAGGCGGTTGCGCAGGTGGAGCACCTGGTCCCGGAGGGCTCCCTTCTGGGCGGAGTGCAGGGCGGTGACGCCGCTGCCCGCATAGGAGGAGAGGGCGGATTGAAGGGCGCCCGTGTCCCCCATGGCCTGGGCGGTGCCCACGGCATTGAGGAATTCCATCATGGCCGGGGTGATGCTTCCGGGGGAGGAGGTGACGGCCCACAGGCTGTCCACCGCGGCTCTCTGGTTTTCCGTGGAGGCGAAGTCCTTCAGCGGGCTGTCTCCCAGTTTGGTGAAGTGGACCTGGAACAGCTTGCCGTCGTCGGAGAGTATCTTGCTGATGTCATAGACGAGGTTGGCGAAGCCGGCATAAGTCAGGTTCACCATGTCCGCCGTCCAGGTTTCCCCGTTTGCCGTGGCCAGGCCGTTTTCCGCATAGAAGGCGTTGATGGTGAATTCCGGCAGGATGGCCCAGTCTCCCGCGGTACCCAGGCCGTAAATGTTGACGTTGATGGATGGGTCCGCCCCGTTGATGCGGATGGAGCCGTTTTCCGCCTTCACGGCGGCCCAGGCGTTGTCCGCGCTGCGGGCCAGCGTTTCCGTATTGACGGTGAGGTCCAGGGAAGCGCCGGAGTTCAGATCGGCCGCCACGCCGCCGTTGCTGCCGGTCAGCACGAGCTGGACCGCCCGCTGGTTGGGATTGCCGCCCAGGTACAGTTTGCCGTTGGAGGCGATGGAGAGCGTGTTGGCCGTGGTATTGTTCATCAGGGAGAGGTCCGCCGTGGCGTCCAGGCCGGAGGCGTCCCGGGTGTTGCTGCCGATGGAAATGTCCCTGTAGGTCATGGAGCCGTCCGCGGCCAGGTCCTTGTCTCCCAGGACGAGGTGGCCGCCCGCCCGGGTATGGCTGACGTCCACGCCGCCATTCCCGGAGGAAAGGATGATCTGCGTGCCTTCGCCCCGGTGGGTGATGGCTCCCGTGCCGGTGATATCCCCCTTGAAGGAGTAGGTTTTCCCGTCGTTGGAGGCCAGTTCCAGACGTCCGTTTGCCCCCAGGTGGAGCGCGCCGTTTTCCTGCTCCTGGTGGAGCCCTTCCAGCGCGATCGTGGAGCCGTCCTGCAGGCGCAGGCTGCCGCCCCCCAGATGGAGCAGCACGTCTTCGCCCAGATTGCTGTCCGTGCCCAGAATCAGGTTGCAATTGTCCAGTTTCATGGTGCCGGAGCCGGTGACGCTTGCGTGGAGCGTCAGGTCTGAAAGCGTGTCTCTGGCGATGGTGAGCAGGGCGCCCCCGTTCAGGGTGATGGAGCCGGAGCCCGCCAGATCCCCGGCGGCCAGGGAGGCGGAGTTCAGCGTCAGCGCGGCATCCTGTTCCACGTTCAGGGCGCCGGAGATGATGGAACTTTCCTTCGTGTTCTGGAGCACGAGCTCTCCCTGCTGCACGTCCAGAGCGGAGGCGGTCACGCTGCCGTCAATGGTCAGCCTCTGTTCACCGTCCTTGACGAGCTGCGCCGCTCCTTCAATGGAGCCCGCATAAGCGGTGTTGCCTGGTTTGTCCGGATCTGCGGAGGTTTCATTCAGCAGCGTGATGATCACGTCGCTGTCCGTTCCCGTGTTCACGACGGCACCGGCTTCCGTGCCGGCCAGATAGCGGATGGTGGTTGTTTTGTCTTCCGGCGCAGTGGCCGCGGACAGGTCGATGTTCAGCGTTCCGTTGTTGGTGACGCTGGGGGTTGCCCCCAGGGTGCTGGCGGAGGTGACGTTTTTGGAAGCTCCCTTGTCAATGACCATGGCGTCCAGCTGGCCGAAGGAGATGATTACCTGGCCGCCTTCCGTCCGGGTAATGTCCCACGCCATGCCGTTGTATTCGCTCAGCGTGATGTGGTTGGTATCCGCGTGCAGGGCGGCGTTGGTGACGTGGAAGGCGTAGTCCCCCGGAGCGGCGAGCAGCGCCACGGCATCCGCCGTCAGCGTCAGGGTCAGGTTCCCCAGGGTCAGAGTGGAATTAGCCGCGTCATTGAACTGGATGATTCCCGTGCCGTCCGCGCCCATGTTGGCGGCGGAAAGCCTCAATTGCGTGTCGGAGCCGGACAGGTCCGCATGGCCCGTCAGGCCGGAAATGGTTCCTGTGCCGCTGCCCATGTTGATGGAGTTCAGCTTGCTTCCGTCCAGTCCGCCCAGGTTGACGTTCCCGGTGATGCCGGAGACGGAGACGCTCCCGGCTCCCAGTCCCGCCGTATTGGCGAGCGCCCCCGCAGAGATGGATATTTTTCCGGAGACGGCCTGCCCGGCCAGGTCCAGCGTTCCTCCTTCCACCCAATAGGTTCCGGTTCCGGTGTCTGCGGATTTGAGGGTCAGGTTGTGCGAGGTGCGAATCGTGCCGTTGTTGGTGATGTCCAGCGTGGCTCCCTGGGCCTGGTTGAACCGGAGGGCGGAGCCTGCATCCACGGTCAGGGAGGCAACCGTATTGCCCAGGGCCTTGTCCAGCGCAAGGTCCGAATTTCCGGTGACCTGCACCTTGTCAAAGTTCTGGAGCGTTCCGAGGAAGCTGGTAGTGTAGTGGTCGAAGACGAGCTTCTTCTCCCCGTTCACTGTTCCTCCCCCCTTGCCGTCGATGGTGCCGGCGTATTTGTCAAATTTGTGTTCGGAACCGTCTCCGGTGGTGGCGGCAATGTCCTTCAGGGTGATGGCGGTGCCTCCGTTGATGGTGCCGCTGGCCTTGTTGCCGCCGCACAGGAGCGTCCATGTCCAGTTGTCCCCGTCAGCCTTGCCCAGAATGGCGTCCGTGCCCGTGACGGTCAGGCTGGTTCCCTGGGAGATGGTGCCGTCCGTTTTGTTCCCGGCGTAGATTTCGTTCATGAACGTTCCGCCGTTGATGTAAAGGGAGGTGGAGCCGGAGATGGTTTTGTTTCCCGTGTAAAGGCCGCCGAAAATGCGGTGGGAGAACACGCCGTCATTGAACACCATGGTGATGTCCCCGTTCACGGCGGTGGCGTAGGCTCCCGCCACGGAGGTGCGGTTCGCCTCCCCGTTGGTGAAGGAGGTGTCATAGGTCCCGGTGGAGGAGGAGAATTCCAGGTAAATATCCCCGTGGACGGTGCCCCCGTTAACAGTGCCGAATACCGTGGATTTGCCAATGGCCCCTTCCGCCAGGCGCAGGTGGATGTCCCCGTACAGGTCGCCCAACGTGTGGCCTCCTATCCAGCCGTTATCGCTGCTGACGCCTTCCCCCAGCGTCACCCACAGGTCCTGGCGGCTGTCCGCGCTGCCATAGGCCCCGTTGTTGGCGTAAATGAATTTGGTGCTTCCCGTTCCCGTGATGCTGGCGATGTTGGAGTTGGTGCCGTTGCGGGCATTATACGTGGCATTGGCCCCGGCTGTAGCCACGGCGGTGGCGGCTGCGCCCGTTGTCCATTCGATCATGCCCGGCTTGAGGGCGGAGGAAGCTCCGCCGTTTGCCAGATAAAGGGCTTCCGGCCCGGTGATGCCGCTGGTGGAGGGCGCGTAGGAGAGGGAGCCGTCCAGAGCCAGGTTGGACAGGATGGCGTCCAGCGTGCCGGAATAGCTGAAGGTAAGGCCGGAGGAGCTGCCCCCCGCCGCCGTCTGCGCCTCCCCGATGAGGACGTCCCCCAGCCAGATGTAGTAGCCCGCGTTCAGGCCGTGGGCGTTGTCCCCCGCCACGTAGGCCACGCGGATGGAATCCGCATTGGCGGACATGTCCCTGGAGTACAGGATGGTGCTGCCCCACTGGATGTCCGCTTCATTGACGTTCAGCGTTCCGTTGCCCAGATTCAGGGAGAAGTTGTTCGTGGTGTCCCAGCCGCCCGTGGCGCCGTTGCCCAGGCGCAGGGTGAAATCCACCGTGTAGCCCTTGTCCTGCCCTTGGGAGGATCCCCAGTTGTAAGTGAGGGTGCTGCTGCCGGATTTGTTGAAGTTGATCGTGTTGTTGGAGATGGTGACGTTATTGGCGGTAAAGCCCTTGGCCGTCAGCGTCTGCTGGGTGATGGAGGGCGTCTGGCCGAAGTTGACGCCCAGTTCGTGGGCGGCTTTCCTTTCCTGCCCGGCGGACCGGCCCGCGTACCCCATGCCCTTGGCCAGGTTGCCCGCCATCAGCAGGTCCCCCTGGGCGTTCGGGTGCAGGCCGTCCGCCGTGGGATTGTGGAACATGGAGCGCACCCCGTAGAAAGGGGTGGAGGAGGCCACGTCAATGATGCCCGCATTGATGTCAATGACTTTGACGCCGTTGGCGGCGTTTTCTGCGCCCCATTCTTTCAGGGATTCGTTGTAGGTGGCTACGGCCTGGTGCGTTTCAGCCAGGTTCCCGTTGGAATGCTGCGTCCAGCAGGGGATGGTCATCACCAGAATGCTTGCGTGGCTGTTGGCGGTGCGGATGGAGGAGACGATGGAATCCATGTCGCTCAGCAGAAGGTAGGTGACCCCGTCCAGCCGCAGGTGCAGCGTACTGTTGTTGTTGTCGGAAAGGAGGTCGTTGGTGCCGGCGAGCAGGAAAAACGTGTCCGGCGTGTCGGCCCCGGTAAAGGTCTGGCCCGTGTAGGTTCCCCCCTGGGTTTTTTCCGTGCTCAGGCCCAGCCAGTTCTTGATGTTGGAGCCGTCAAACCGCCCGTAGCTGCTGCTGTTCGTCCTGCCGGCGATTTCATAGGTCCGCGCGCTGGCCGCGGAGGAATGGAGATTCTGGAAAATCCTGCCGCCGTAGGAGGTTCCCGCGGCCACTCCGCCGCTGTAGTTGCCGGTCATAATACCTTTTTCGGTATAGCTGATGCCGTTGTCTGCAAAAATTTTGTGCATGGCCCAGCGCCAGGAGCCGCTGTTGACGCCATGGGTGATGGAGTCCCCTACGTACATGACGTTGCCAAGGTTTCCGTCTGAAACAGAGGCGGAGGCCACAGTAGAGAACAGGACGCTGCATGCAAGCAGGACGGACCTTAGGGAGAGGGGTAATCTTAAACGCATATTCTAGCAGTATGCGAATTAGGAATCCGGCCTCAACTCAAAATGTTGAAGTTTAAAGTATTATAAAATTTAATACATTGAGGTTGAAACTATTGCCCCGGGTCTGGTCTTTTTAGGGCTTGCTTTTTTCCCTGATTTTTGCAGGGCTTGGGATTTGCTGTGTTTTTAGCAGTAACTGACGGATTCCTAATCCGTTGCAGGATTAGTCACAAAGGCACTGGTTCATGTCCAGCGCAGGGTTGTCTGGAATGGAGTCATTGACGATGACGGCGGGAACGCCCGCCACCGTGGTATGGGGAGGGACGTTTTCCAGGACGACGGAGCAGGCGGCGATTTTGGCGCAGGCACCGATGGTGACCCTGCCCAGGATTTTGGCCCCCGCGCCGATCAGGACGCCGGATTCCACAATGGGGTGCCGGTCTCCTTCCTCCTTGCCCGTGCCGCCCAGCGTTACTTCATGCAGGATGGAGACATTGTCGCGGATGATGGCGGTTTCCCCCACTACAAAGCTGGTGGCGTGGTCCAGCAGGATGCCGCAGCCGATGGTGGCCGCCGGGTGGATGTCCACCGCAAAGACTTCGCTGGCCAGGCTCTGGAACTGAAGGGCCATGATGGTGCGGCCGTGCTGCCACAGCCAGTGGGAGATGCGGTACGTGGTGATGGCGTGGAACCCCTTGTAGAAGAGCAGGGGTTCCAGCGGCGTGCGGCAGGCGGGGTCCCGGTCCACGATGGCGATCAGGTCGTTGGCGATCTGGCTGAGGATGTTCTGGTTTTCCGCCAGCGCCTCCCGGATGAGGGGTTCGATCAGTTCCCGCGGCATGTCCCGGCGGGAGAGCTTGCGCGCCAGCCGGGCAGAGATGGAGGTGGCCAGGGAATTGCGGGACAGGCAGACGTCGTCCAGAATGCCGCGCATGGCGGGTTCTTCCTCAGCCGCCTCGCGGGCGCATTCCACCACCCAGTCCCATACTCCGTTGATGATGCATTCGCAGTTGGTGCACTGCCGGAGTTTTGAGCGTTTCAGGCTGGTCATGGCGGAAGAAGGTGGAAAGGCAAAAGGAGCCGCCTTTCCCGAAGGGGAAGGCTGCACCCCCACAAGTACCAGAGTACGGCGGATTTGAGAACCGGAAAGTACGTCCTATGCCCAGCCGGGCATGACCTGCCTCCGTCAGCCGAAGATGACGTGCACGATGTCCATGCACCAGGCGTCCACGGACCACGGGCCGGGACCGGTCAGCAGCAGCGCCAGGGCGGAGCCGGCATAGAGCAGGTGGAATTCCACGCCTTCCCCGGCTTTTTTCCCGGACCAGTTGGCAAAGTAGCCGTTTTTAACGTGCTTGGTCATGGCGACGGCCATCATGATGATGACCGCGAGCGCAGCTATCCTGGTGAAGACGCCCAGCACCAGGCAGATGGGGGCGAAGAATTCCGTCAGCATGGCCACCTTGGCCAGGAAGGGGGGAATGCCCATTTTTTCCGTGAAGGCCTGGTACGTGCCGTCCCAGCCCGCTCCCCCGAACCAGCCCAGCACTTTCTGGGCTCCGTGCGGCCACAGGATCAGGGCCAGCGTCAGCCGAAGGACCAGCAACCCCCACGCCGCCGCAATAATGGTAATGGAATCAATGGTGTCCATGAATTTGAAATGGTTGAAGAAAAGACCCTTTTATTCCATGGGACGTTCATTTCCGGGCATGGAAAAGGCCGGAAAAGGAGGTCATTTCCTCCCTCTCCGGCCCTTGAAGTCAGGATGGCGCGTCCGTTACCGGGGAATGGAATGGTAAAGCTGTTCCAGCGCCAGCACGCAGTAGGAGGTCACCAGGACGGGGTCCGCCTCCCACCAGCGGTTGTTGGTGTTTACCCAGGAGCCGTCGCTCTTCTGGATGGAGATGAGCTTGTTGGCCAGTTCGTCACGCCAGTCCACCTTGCGGCCGTCTTCCAGCGTCAGGGTGTCTATTCCCATGGCGCTGAGAGCCTTGGACATGGCCTGGTAGTAGTAGTACAGGCCCTGGACGCCCATGCCGGGGTTTTCATCCAGGTTGTAGCTGTTTTCCAGCCATTTGAGGGCCAGCTTGACGCGGGGGTCGTTCTTGTCCACATTGGCGTAAATGAGGGATTGCATGCCCGCGTACGTCATGCTGCCGTAGGCCCTGGGCGGTTCCGCCTTGTCAAACGCGGCGCTTTTGCTGTCCCTGGCGCTGGCGACGCCCGGGCGGTACACGAAGCCGCCGAGCTGGGATTTGTCACTGGAGACCCAGGGTTCCTTGTTGACGGCTGGGTTCTGCTGGCAGCGGTTAATGAATTCCGTGGCGGCGTTCCAGTCCAGGTCGGGCTGTTCCCCGTATTTGCCGTCCTTGGCGAGCTTCTGGGAGTAGTAAATGGCTTCCAGGGCTAGGGAGGTGTTGGAAAGGTCCGCAATGGGAGGGGCCTTTTTGTCCCCGTAGCCGATGCCGCCGTTGTAGGGGTTGTCCGGAGCGAAGTGGTTCTGCTGCTTGATGAGGTAGGCGCGGCCCTTGAGGATGGCGGGGGCATATTCCTCCTTGTTGGCGGCCAGCAGGGCCATCATGCACACCGCGGTGTTGTAGGAGGACATGCCGCGGTTGAAGATGGAGCCGTCCTCCTTCTGGGATTTCAGGACGAAGTCATACCCCTTCCGGATGTATTCCGGGATGGGCTTGCCCTGGTTGGCGGGGTCGCGCATGTAGGCGGTGACCGCTAGGGCCGTCAGGGCCGGATAGGACGGCTGCGCCCAGTAGCCTTCCGGGTTCTGCTTGCTTTTCAGGTATTCGTTCCCTTTTTCAATGGCGCGCAGGATTTCCTGGCTGATGGAGGCGTATTTGGAGGCGGCCGCTTCTCCGGGAACGGCCGTCACGGTGGTCTGGCTGAAGGCGGCTGTGCCCAGCGCGGCGGCCAGCGTTAATGAAAGTGCGGATTTGAACATAATGTGCTATTGCTTGGGTTGAACCGGTTTCTGGGAGATGGTGACGGTGACGTTCGTGCCGGGGGGCAGGTTTTTCTTCGGGTTGACGATCCAGCCCGTGTCGTTGACGCCGTCATGAAAGTCGCCGATGTAGTTGATGGGGGAGGTGCGGCTCGCGAAGATGGAAATTACTTCTCCGCTCAGGCTGGCCTGGTAGGCCCCTTCGTAAAAGAAGGAGTTGGTGTAAAGCCAGTCATTGGGGTCCAGCCCCTTGCGGGTCTGGGAGTTCACGACCATGTCGGAAAAGTCGCTCTTCTGCTCCTTGCCGTTTTCCGTGTAGGTCATGGCGACCTGCACGTAGGAGTCCGCATAGTCCGCGGGCTTGGGCTCCGTGAAGGGGAGCCATTCAAAGTTTTCATCCCGCACCGGGAAGAATTTTTCAAAGCGGTGGAATTTGAGCAGCGTCATGCCCAGGCTGATGTGCAGGGGGTCCGCCTCCGTCACCAGCAGGGATTCATGCAGTTTGCCGTTGGGCATGCAGCAGATATATTCCAGAATGCCCTCCTGCATGTTGACCTGCGCCTGGAAGCTGACGGTGCGTTCCTTGTGGTTCACGATCACGTTGCCTATCTTGATGCGGTGCTCGTCCAGGGGTTCGAATTTGGGTACCGTCTTGCCGTCCGGCAGGGGGACCTCCCGGGGGGCTTCCTCCGGTGCGGACGCATCCGGATCTCCCGCCGGGGCGGAAACGTCCTGCGCATGGGCAAAGCCCCAGGAGCAGGCAAGCAGGGTGATCGTAAATTTCAGGAACATGTTTATGGAAATTAGATTGTGAAAATGAAAGCTTCCGTTCAATGAAAAAGGCATCCGTGATTGATTTGTTACTTTTGAATCACGGATGCCTGGAAGGAATGATGGAGGGAGCCTAAACCAGTTTCAGCCTGGCAAGGTCCTGAAGGTCGACGATGCCCACGGGAGTCATTTCCGCGTTGAGCACCACCAGGTCGTCAATGTGGCGGTTGCTGACGGCTTTCACCGCCTCGGCGGCCAGGTCGTCTTCCATCACATAGATGGGGTTGCGGGTCATGAGGCCGCTGACGGGCTGCTCCCCGATGAGGGGATTGGCACCGTACGCCCGGACGAAGTCTCCGTGGGTGAAGATGCCGGCCAGCTTGTTGTCCGCCGTCAGCAGGATGCAGGCGCCGGTGTGGGCGGTGGTCATCGCCTTCAGGCAGTCGTTCACGGAGGCGGTTTCCGGAAGGATGGCCATTTCCTCCCCCCGGCGCATGATGTCGCTCACCTTGGTGAGCAGCGCGCGGCCCAGGGAGCCGCCGGGGTGGCGTTTGGCGAAGTCCCGCGCGGTGAAGTGGCGCGCTTCCACCAGGGCCATGGCAAGGGCGTCCCCCATGACGAGCATGGCCGTGGTGCTGGAGGTGGGGGCCAGGTTCAGCGGGCAGGCTTCCCGGGAAACGCCCGTGTCCAGCACGATGTCCGAGTATTTGGCCAGGGAGGAGGCCGTATTGCCCGTCATGGAAATGATGGGCAGTTCAAAGCGTTTGATGAAAGGGAGCAGGGCCAGCAGTTCCGAGGTTTCACCGGAGAAGGACATCGCGATGCAGACATCGCCGTCCTGGACGATGCCCAGGTCCCCGTGCAGGGCGTTCAGGGAATCCAGCAGGACGGTGGGCGTTCCGGTGGAGTTCAGGGTGGCGACGATTTTGGCTCCGATGTTGCCGGATTTGCCTACGCCTACGATGACGATCTTGTTGCCGCGGTCCAGGGCTTGGGACATGAGTTCCACAGCCTGGTTGAAATTGTCATCCAGCCGGGACAGGACGCCGCGCAGCTCTTCAATCTCCATTTCAAAAACGGATTTGGCGCGTGTTAAATGATTCATATCTGGCGGGAATGATGCCAGATGCCCCCATGGCCGTCAATTTTTCATTGCGGCTCCGCGGTCCCCGTTTTTCCGGCACCTGCACGCGGGATTGGCTGCCAGCGGAATGGTGGTGAAGCGCATGCGCCGCGTGTCTGCGGAGAGCATGGCTCCCACCAGCGGAGAGGGAATGCCGGCCAGGTATTTCAGGGCTTCCATGGCCTGGATGCAGCCGATGATGCCCGCATGCGCGCCCAGGATGCCGGCGGCGGAGGCGGTGTCTTTCTCCTGCATGGGCGTGTCTGCCGGGAAGAGGCAGCGGTAGCACGCGGTGCCCTGGTGGGGGGCGAAGACGGCCACCTGGCCGATGAAGCCTTTCACGGCTCCGTGCACCAGCGGCAGGCGCAGGGCGCAGGCGGCGTCCGCCATGGCGAAGCGCGCCGCGTAGTTGTCCGAGGCGTCCAGGACCAGGTCGCACCCTTCCAGCAGGGAAACGGCGTTGTCCGGGGTGAGCCGCCTGTGGACCGTGTTGATGTGGACGGAAGGGTTCAGGGCGTACAGGCGCCTGGCGGCGCTGGCGGTCTTGGCCGTTCCCGCCGCATCCGTGGCATGCAGGATCTGCCGCTGGAGGTTGGAAAGGCAGACCTCGTCCGGGTCGATCAGGGTCAGCCGCCCCACGCCCGCGGCGGCAAGATAAAGGGCCGCGGGGGAGCCAAGCCCCCCGAGGCCCGTCAGGGCGACGTGCGCCCGTTTGAGTTTTTGCTGGCCTTGTTCGCCCAGTTCCGGAAGGGAAAGATGCCTTGCGTACCGTTCGGTTTCTTCCTGGGTGAGGGTCATTGCTGTCGTCGGGATTAACGGCGGGCGGAGTTGCCGCTGAAGGCGTACAGGAGCAACGTCCATCCGGAGAAGATCAGTTCCACTGCGATCAGGGTGCCGATGAACCAGGCCGTGGATTCAGGCCAGCCGAAGATGACCATGAGGCCCAGGATCAGCGTGATGATCACGTTGAAGAGCCGCCAGCCGCTGGCGGGCAGGGAACGGGTCTGGAGCCAGATGGCCCCCTGGAAGACGGCGGCGATGACCAGGCCCCACCCGATGATGAGCGTGGTGATGGCCAGGGAAATATTGGGGTCCCGGAACAGGAACCAGCCGGCGATGCCGTACAGGATGGCCGTCACCAGGTTCCACCAGCGGGAGGACGGGACGGTGAAGACCTGGACCAGCCGGACGACGGCCAGGATCATCAGCATGATGCCGATCACCCAGATGAAGCTGGCCCCGACAATCCAGGGAGAGGCCAGGGCGATGAAGCCAAGAAATAGCTCGATGACGCCAAGGATACCCATCCACCATGAGTTGCCGGATACCGCGGAGCTGCTGACTTGAGGTTGAGTTGTCATATGGCGGTATGACCGGACCCGCGGCGGAAACGTTGAAGAATGACGATTTTATTTGCCGGCGGATGCCTGCGGCGGAGTGTTCTTCGGGTCCATGGTCTTCAGCAGCTCCGGAGTGACGTTGATCAGAACGGGGCCGCTTTTGGGGTGCGCCTGGGGGGGGACGAAGTAGGAAAAGGCCCTGGCGGGCAGTTGTCCCGGGATTTCCGGCATGATGTAAACCTCCACGAGAACGGCGCCCTTTTTGCCGTTAGGGCTGTCGGAAAAGTTCAGCGTGAGGGAGTTGGTTCCGTCCCTCAGCCCGCCGGAAATGATTTCCGCCAGGCGCGTGTTGTCGAATTCATGCGGGGAAATGTTGTTTACGTTCGCCTTGACGGTGCGGCCGGGGCAGTCCACCAGAATTTTTGCGATGTATTTGGGCGGCGGGCAGACAGGCGGCACGGCGGGAATTTTTCCAAGGGGCTGGAAGCCGTCCTGCTCCATCAGGACGGTGGCGTCGCCGCGCTTGAGGCGTTCCTTGACGGCGGGCAGGCGGGTGAGGTTGAAGAAGCGCGCCTGGTCGTATTTCCATTTGCCGTTTTCGTGGGTGAACAGCAGGACCAGGGCGTTGGAGTCCGTCGGTTCCTGGCCCAGCCCCAGGTCCACCTTGCCGTAGTAGGTGGCCGCGGCCGTGGGACCGTCCACCACGGAGCCCACGTACATCAGCGGGGCGAGCGCGGGCGGAGCCATGGGCTGCCGGAACAGGGAGGCGGGAAAGGGGCGTTTTTCAGAGACGGCCAGGTTGCGCACTTTCACCTGGCGGTAGGCGGAGGTGGTGGCTCTCCAGCCGTCATAGTTGCCGCGCAGCAGGTGCAGGCGCCATGTGTTGTAGGCTACGTCCAGATCGTCCCTCAGTTTGGCGTCTCCGGGCCGGGGGGCGGCGGAGGCGGGGGCGAGAAGAGCTGCGGCGCAGCAGGCCATGGTGAGAATGGAGCGGAAAGTCATTACACGATTATTTAGACATCAAACTTGCGCGGAGTGCAACACAATTGCATCATGAAGCCGTTCTTATGGAATTGTTCACGGAAGCCGATCATCTGGCGGAAGCCCGGTACAGGAAACTGTTGCGGGAACAGCCCGGCTTTGTGTGGAGGCGGTTTTCAGACGGTGAGGAGCTGATGGCCTACGTCTTTTTTCCTCCTGGCCATCGAGAGGGCGCTTCCGCGCCCTCCGTGCTGTTTTTTCACGGCGGCATGTGGGTGGGAAAGAGCCTGGGGGATTTTGTGCCATGGGCGCTTCACCTTGCCCAGCAGGGAATTGTGGGGATTATTCCCATGTTCCGTACGCGCGGCGCTTATGAGGTGGAGCCGATGGATATTCTGGAAGAGGGCCGGGAAGCCTGGGCCTGGGTGTATGAAAACGCCGCCCTGCTGGGTCTGGACCCGGCCCGCATTACCGTAGCGGGGAGCGATGCGGGAGGACTGATGGCCCTGCATGTGGCCCTCCCCGACCATCCCGCGCGCTGGTCCCTGTTCCGCAGGAAGGCTCCCCTTCCGCCCGGTCCTGCCGCCGTGGCCCTGTTCCGCGGCGTGTGCGATCTGGCGGCGCAGTCCGCCTTTAAACTGGGAGGCATGATGCCCCCTGACCAGCGGGATGCCGTCAATCCCCTGCGGCGCGTGCAGAAAGGGCTGCCTCCCCTGTTCGCGAGCCATGGCGGAAGAGACAGGCTGCTGCCGTGGCGCAATAGCGAGCGGCTGGCGGAGCTGTGGCGGAAAAAGAAAAACCGCTCCAGATTTGAGCTTCTGGACGTGGCGGACCACACGTTTTACCATTTCAATGTAAATGCCGCCTATTTTGAGCAATTGCTCAACAGTTGGAGTTCCTTCATGGTGGAGCAGGGCATTTGGGAATATAACGAGGGAATGGACGCCGGATTGCTGGGCTGACCGGAGAATACCGCCCGTGAAATACACGGCGGCAAGGGTGGGGCTTTCCTGTCAGCGGCCGCCCAGCATGTTTTCCCGGATTTCCTGCATGTCCCGGCGGAAGGCGGGCTGCGTCTGCGGGGTAGGCGGCTGGATATCCCATTCCTTCATCTTTTTGCGGACCTTGAGGAATGCCTCCTGCTCGCTGGCGCCGTATTTCTTGCAGACGGTGGAGAGGGTCAGTTCCGGTCCCGTGAAGCGGCCCTTGAGGAAGAAAGGCAGGTCGTGCTGGCACGCGCGCCGGAAGTCCTCCGGGCATCCGTCCGTCCTGATGGGGGCGAACAGTTCCCTGACCTGGCTTTCCCGGATGCCCGCGGTGTTCATGCAGATGGCGGTTTCCATGTAGGCCAGCGTGAATTCCAGCATGACCCGTTCAATGGATTGCCTGGCCTGGGCCAGTTGGTCCGGGGTAAGGCCCATGACCTGGGCGCGCAGGGCGGCCAGGGCTTCCAGGATGGCCTTGGGGTCGCCGCAGGTGCGCGGATCCATGCGGGGGATTTGTTCATCCTCGTCGTAAAGGGGAATGGGCGGATGCACCCGGGAATTGATCTTGAACAGTTTGCCCTGGAGCCGTTCCCGGAGGTCCTTCAGGCTGACGCCGTACTTGCGCAGGACGGGTGCCGCGTAATTGCGCCCCGGCTTGTTCGTCTGCCGCAGCCATGCTTCCTGAAAATCAGAGGGGCATTGCTGAAGGCCCGCCGCCAGCATGGCGTTCCGGAAGTCCTCCGCCTTGGGCGTTTTATTGGCATAGGCGTGGGTCCATTCCATTTCCAGCATCCAGATGGCGGTGAGGCCCAGGAATTGTTCAATCGCCTGTTTGGCCTCCGCGGGTTCCGGTGCGGGAAGTCCCGCCGGAGCGGCGGCGGAGGACGGGATGTGCCAGCAGAACGGGAACAGCAGGGCGAAAGCCAGGAACGGGCGCAGCAGATGCATGGGGGGAAGGAAAGAGGGTTGGGAAGGGACGGCAGCGCTCATTCGGCTGTCACGGTAACGTCCAGCGGGCGGTCGGAAACGGGGAATTGCAATTCATAAAAACCGTTGCCCAGGTTCTTGACGGGAACGTTCCCTGCCTTCACGGGGCTTTTCCCGCGCCAGACGACGACCGGGCCGGATTCCTTCACGCGGAAGCGGAGGCTGTCCGCCCCGTATTCCGGAGCGGCGGCCAGGGCGCAGGGAGAGAGGAATTTGTCCCCCCTGCCGATGACGGCCCAGCCCCGGACGATGGGCGCCATGATGAACAGGCGGTCCTTGAAGCCCGTTAGCTTCACGTCCAGGTCCGGCTGTGCCGGGGTCAGCGCGCGGCCTCCCTCTGCGGAATAGGCGGCGATTCCCTCCGCCGGAATGGAGGCATAGGCTTCCGCCGCGTTGCCGTTCAGCAGGGCCGCCGCGTTTTTATAATCCCCCAGGGAAATTTTCCCCTGCACCGGTTCCGCCGGGGAGGGGTGTTTGAGGTTGTACAGCACCACGGCGGCGCTTTGGCCGGGCAGCGGGGCGATCACCCGGTACAGGCGGTTCTCGTTCAGCGCATCCAGAAAGACGGAATCCGGCAGGGGGACGGCAGGGGCCAGCGGCCGCAACAGAAGGCCGTCGGACCAGACCAGGGGCATGATGTTTTCCGGATTGAGCTTGTCAGCCGGGTCTGAAAGGTAGACGGGGCCCCCGGATACGGCCTTGGAAACGGCCATGAGGCGCGCGCTGGTGGGGTCCGTGGAATGGAACATGTCATGGTCCGGCCACGCGGTCTGCCCCAGCCAGAGCGTATTGGCGTAGGACTGGAGGATGTGGGACTTGCCCATGGCTTCATCCCCCAGCTTGTAGTCAATGCTGCACCGGGTGATAGCGCTGTAGCGGGTATTCTGGATGTTGACGGTGCCCTGCGCCATGCAATTCATCAGGCTGAGGCCCGTCTTCCGGCATGCCTGTTCCAAGGCTTCCGAACACTTGGTGTTGTGGCGGACCGGGTTGTCCAGGCCGTCCGCATGTTTCAGGTATTCCGCCTGCACGTCGATCTTCACGAAGTCGAACCCGGCGTCCTTGACGGATTGGAGAAAAGGGTTGTAAAACGCCCCGGCTCCTCCGGGGCCGTCACCGGGGAGGATTTTCCCCTTGGTAGTGCTGACCAGCCCGCGGGCCGTCTGGGCGTCCAGCCGGTGCTTGGGGTGGATGCCGTTCCAGAGGCCGTAATAGCAGTTCCACAGGCCCATCCATTTCAACTTGGAGCTTTTGTGCTTCATCAGGGGCTGCCAGCCCTGCGGGAATTTGTCCTGGCGGGTCTGGAAGCTGATCAACTTAAGCCCTTCCTGGGTCTGGAACCCGTCGTCCACCAGCATCCACCGGACGGGGATGGGGGAGGCCTCCAGTTGGCTGGCCGTTTCTTCAAGCAGCTTGGAGGAGATGTTCTTTTTATACTGCTCCCAACTGCACCATCCGAGGTACTTGAAGGGTTCCGGATAAACCTTCTTTTCCCGGGGAAAGGTTCTGCCCTTGATGAAGGGGAGGGAAAGGGCTTTGTTCCAGGCGGCGGAGCAGGCGCGGTAAATATCCTTGTCCACGGCGGTGACGGCCAGGACGGGCTGCGGTTTGGCGGTGGAAGTTCCCAGCGTGCCGGATTCCACAAGGAATTTGCCGTCTCCGTCAAGCTTCAGCCACGTGAGGGAGTCAGGGGTGGCGACGGGCAGCACGGCCATGAAATTGCCGTCCTTGAGGTGGAACAGCGCAAACATGGCGTGGTCCCCCGGTTTGGCGGTGCTGGGGTTCGGCTTGCTGTCCAGCAGGTTGCCGGGAGCCGTCCGGCCGAACCAGGGCAGCACCCGGTTGCCGTCTCCGGGCCAGCGGCCGCGGTCCGCCGCGAACCAGCAGAAGGACTGGTAGGGAGGTACCTGAAGGGAACGTGCGTTTTTTCCCGGCAGCGGGGGAATGGTGGATATCCGGGTTTGGGCGGCGGCAGTCCAGATGCTCAGGGCCGCCAGGACAAGAGCCGGGAACGTGAATGCTTTCATGGGAATCATCATTAGGTTAAGGAAGGTGGCAGATGGACTAGCAGGAGGGCAGGGAGGGTCGCTTCCCTGCTTTTCGGAAAAAAAGCCGTTGCGCCATGATGGCAAAGCATTTGCCGGAGACGAGCAAAAAATGATGTTTCCGCCTTATTTTGCTTCTTTTTCCATGTGGAAAACGGATTGCTAATCCGTTACGGAATAGTTCCAATGCCGCATGGTGCGCCGCAAGCCCCTCGGCATCCGGACGCCAACCTGTGCAGCAATGATTTCTCTTTCCTGAAATTCAGTATATTCCGACGGAATATATGTATTTCCACACCCGCAAAGGCTCGCGGCTCTCAACGTACCGACAACGCAACGGAGGAAGCCTTTTCTCCGGAGAAACAGACTCCCATTATAAAACGACCGGGCAACATAAGCACCTTTCCCTTAAAATCAGAGCTTGACGCCGGATTAGCAATCCGATATTAGAAAAAGCAGGGTTCCAAGTCTTGGCTTCTGACCGCAGAACGCTCCCGGGAGCGGATTTGTGCAGCAGTCCGGCGATAGGTGCGGATCCATTCATATCCATATTTAACTTTTGATTTTATGAAGAAAACCTTATTCACTGCTTCCTGCGTCCTGGTTGCCTTGTCCGGCCTGGGCGCAGCGGCCACCTATCAGTGGACGGGAAACGGGGACGGATCCTCCTGGACGGACGCGGACAACTGGACGGAGGCCGGCGTGCCTCCTACTACTCTCGGCGCGGGAAACAGCATCATCATCAACAGTGACGCCTCCATCTCCACCGCCGGCGCGGGGAGCCTGAATTACAGGAATGTCGACCAGTTTGTTCTGAAAGGCACGGGTACTCTCAGCAACAATACGGGAGGGGCCTTGGTTTTAGGGAACGTGGACATGGACAAATCTTTTTCCCTGAACTCAGGCAATACGCAGCTCTGGGGCAACTTGACTATTGATTCCAGCATCAATTCAGGAGCGCTGGGAGGCGGGCTGTCCACGGGGTATGTTTGGGATTTCGGATTAAACGGACGTCTTGCGACGACCAGCCTCTGGATCAATGCGAGCGGGGGAACCATCCAGGCCGCCATTGATCCGTACACGACCACCGGAACCGTCGGGACTGCGGTGCGAGAACTTTTAGGTCAGAACGCTTCCTCCTCCTCGGGCGGCAACGGCTTTGATACGGTTGACTATGTGGTCAGGGACGCTGACGGGAATATCCTGACCCGTGCGGACGGTCCGCTGGAAGCCACGGAAGAAAATGTGGGCAAGTATTGGATCACCACCAATGGGGGAGCCTGGGCCAACGTGAAGATTCATTACATCACCGGAGCGGCTCCCGTTCCGGAACCTGCTGCGGCAGGCCTTTCCGCCGCCGGTCTTCTGCTGGCCCTGCTGCGCCGCCGCCGGATGCGTTGAGCCGGGCGTTGCTGTCCGGACTGGTTTTCGGAAGCGCCTCTCCTGCACGGGAGGGGCGTTTTTGTTTATCCGGTCATGGCCACCGTTTTTAGCGGCTGTCCGGTTCTCTCCGGATGGGAATATTCATAACGGGGTGTTTTCCGGAGAAAGCCAGCCTCATGGCCGGGAATTTCATCCACGCCGTCACTTGGCCGGGCTTTTGGCGAAGGATATGCGGCGCCTGTAAAAAAAGAGCAGAACCAGCCATTGCAGCAGGAGAAGGGAAACGGCGAGCAATACGGGCTGGAAAGGCGGGAAGAAGTCCGCCGCGCCGCTGAAGATGCGCTGGTTGAGTTCATGCACGTTGAGCAGGGCGTGGATGAGGTAGGCGGCCAGGGCGTTGACGCCGATGACGCGGAGGGGAAAGGCCCATTTGGCCCATTTTCCGCCGTTCCATGCGTCGACGGCCAGATGGAACAGGGACAGAAGCATCAGGGAGATTCCGGCAGCGGCCAGAACGAAGGTGCCGGTCCACATGCTTTTAATGATGGGATAGGCGCCGTCCAGCATTCGGGCGGCGGAAAAGAGGAGGATTCCCGCTCCCATCATCGCCATGCAGAGGCGGACGGAAGGCAGGCGGCTTTCCTTCAAAAATTTTCCCGCCAGCCATCCGCCCATGCACAGGGCGGAAGCGGAGGCGATGCAGAGGGGGCCTTCCGGATCAAAGACGCCTCCGTGCAGACGGCCGGGAAGCCAGTGCATGTCCACCCAGGAGTTGACGGAGCCGTCCGGCGTGAAGCTGCCGCAGGTGAATTGAAGCAGGGCGATGAGGCCCAGAAGGCCTCCCGCCGCCGCGGCAATCGCTCCCGTGCGGCGGCACAGCAGGATGCACGTGCCTGCGATGGCGCAGGAGAAGCCGATCAGGCCCAGAACGGAGGTGTAACGCATATCCTCCGTCCAGGTAAGCGTTCCGTTGACCAGGAGGCCCAGGAAGGCCAGAACGAAGGCTCGTTTCCAAAGGTGGAGAAGCCCGGGGGCCGCAGAGGAGTTTCCGCCGGTGTATTTCGCCAGGGAGAAGGACATGGAAACGCCAGAGATGAACACGAAGACGGGGAACACCAGGTCATACAGGTGCAATCCTGCCCAATGGGCATGCGACATCTGGCGCGCGGCTTCCCGGAGGAAGGCGTTTTCCGGATTTCTGGAGGCCAGGAGCAGGACCAGAGCGTCCAGCCCCAGGATGATGAGCATGTCCAGCCCGCGCAGGGCATCCAGGGAGTGCAGCCGGGGGGAACGGGCGGGAACGGAAGAGGAGGCGGTCATGGCGGCGGGGAGGAAGAACGGGAACAGGTACGGACGGAAAAGGGCGTCTTTATCAGGATTCCTCCAAACATGCCGGAACAGAGGGGAATCGTGCTTGATTTCCACGGGGGAAGAGGGTAAAGCAGGCCGCATGCCGCGCTCCCCTCTCGCCTTTCTCCTTTTCCTGTGTGTCTCCCTGCTGCTGGCTGCCTGTTCCTCCACGCCCAAGACTCTGCATGGCAAGCCGTTGATGAAGGACGGCAGGTACTCTTCTTCCTATGACGCTTTTGTAGCGGACCCCCAGTACCGCTTCACGCGCGACATCTGGTACCATGACGAGCGCATCCGGCAGGCGCAGACGCGGAACAGCAAAATCGTGATTCATTTGAAGGACCAGCGCGGCGTGCTGTGGGTCAACGGCCAGCCGGCCATGAACTTTCCCGTGTGCACCGGCAGATCCACCCATGAGACGCCCCGCGGCAAATTCTCCATCATTCAGAAGGATGCGGACTACCGCTCCCGGTCCTATGGCAGCGTGTTTGATGCAAGCGGCCTGTGCGTGAATTCGGACGCCACCTCTTCTTCCCGCGTGCCGTCCGGCGGCAAATTCATCGGCGCCAAGATGCCGCTGTGGATGCGCATTCACGGCGGGATAGGGCTGCATGTGGGCACGGTGTTCCGGGACGCCAATTCCCACGGGTGCATCCGGGTGCCTGTGGAGGCATGCCGCATTTTGTTTGACAAATGCGGCATGGGAACAACCGTAGTAGTTCAGGAATAGGCGCGAGCGTGAATAATCGTTGATTCCTTACGGTGCATCTGTCACACTCCTGCAAGCTGATGAAAATGAAGGTTCTGATACGTTCCCTGGTATTGCTGGCCGGGTTGGCCGCCTGGACGGCGGATACGGCCTGGGGCCAGTCCTCGTCACGCCATTCGCCTTCCCGCGGGGGAACGCCCGTGCGCCAGGCTGCGGCGCAGCAGCGTGGAGAAGATGACGCCGTGGAAACGGTTGACCTGGGGGATAAGAAGAGGGAATCCGGCACGGCGTCCGGTGAACGGGAAGGCGTGGCTGACGCCCCGGAAATGCCCAAGGAAACGGAGAAGGAGCAGAACGGCCTGGATTCCCTGTCCCTGATTCCCTCCCTCAAGGGGGGAAGGATGGATGCGGCGCGGGAAGCGCACACCAGCACGCGGCCTTCCGCCAGAACCATGGCCCTGCTGATTCCGGCTCCGCGCGGTCCCATTCTGGACCGCAACGGAGAGCCTCTGGCAGTGACCTCCGTGGCCTACCAACTGGCCCTGCGGTTTGAAATTTTTGAAAATCCCGACCGTTCCCGCGTAGTGGACTTCGGGCGCAACTGCCTGGAACAGGCTAAGAAAATTGCTGGAAAAGCGTGGTCCTTTTCCGATGACCAGCTCTGGAAGCACTATGAGCACCGCCGCTGGTTGCCTCTTCCCCTTACCAACGTCATCCGCGCGGAGGAAGCGGAAAAACTGAGGGACAAGGTGAAGGGGGTGCGCGGCCTCCAGTTGCTGCCCATCTACATCCGTTCCTATCCGGAAAAGGAAATCGCCGGACATATCATCGGCTATGTGGGTTCCAAGGGAAAACTGCCTACCGGCCCCATCAACCATATGGACCCGCTGTGGGAACAGGTGGAAGGCCGCGCGGGACTGGAAAAGGAATTCAACAAGGACCTGACCGGGACGCCCGGCGTATGGCGCCTGATGTTTGACGAGGACGGCAACAAGATTCTGGATGAACTTCAGATACGCCCCAAGCCCGGCGGCGCCATCGTCACCACCCTGAACCTGAAATGGCAGCGGGATGCGGAACGCATCCTTTCCCGCGGCAAGAGGCGCGGCGCCATGGTGGTGCTGGACTGCGTAACGGGTGAAGTGCTGGTAATGGCCTCCACGCCGTCCTATGACCCGAACATGTTCATTCCGAACATATCCCAGAAGGATTACGATGCCCTGCGCAACGACCCCGCCGGACCGCTGGGCGCACGCGCCTTCCAGGGGCGCTACCCCCCCGCCTCCACCTTCAAGGTGCTGACGGTGGCCAGCGCCCTGAAAAACAACAAGATCACGGAAAATACGCAGATCTACTGCCCGGCATCCATCACGATCGGCAACCACGTTTTCAACAACTGGAGCAAGACGCCCCTGGGGGACATCAACTGCATCCGCGCCCTGGCGATGTCCAACAACCCGTTCATGTACCAGATGGGGCTCAAGCTGGGAGCGGAAGCCCTGATGGATACGGCCCGCGCCTTCGGACTTGGCGAGCGCACCGGGCTGCCCATTCCGGACGATCCCGGCCTGGTGCCCACCAGCGACTACATGATCCGCAACTACAAGCGGGATTTCATGTCCGGAGACGCCGCCAACCTTTCCATCGGCCAGGGAACGCTGCTGGTCACGCCTCTCCAGGTGGCGCACATGATGTCCGGCGTGGCGAACGGCTACCTGCCCAGGCTCCAGCTCATCAAGCAGATTCAGGACGGCAACGCCAATGTCATTTACGCTCCCAAGCCGCAGGAGGTCCAGCGCCCCCTGCCGGCCTATGAACGTGCCCTGTCTAGCGTGCGCAAGGGCATGAGGGAGGTGATTGAAGGCGGCACGGGCGGCCGCGCCCGCCTGTCCTATTCCAGCATCGCCGGCAAATCCGGCACGGCCCAGTGGGGACCGGAACGGGAAGACAAGCGCCTGGCGTGGTTCGCCGGCTTTATGCCCTGTGACAATCCCCGCTTCGCCTATGTGGTGCTGTATGAAGGCCGCGCCCACGAACGGCTGGGCGGGGGCGCCGCCGCCGCCCCCATCGTGAAGGAATTCTTTGAGACGGAGAAGAAGGACATCAAGGCCATCATTGACCCGCCCAAGGACGACATCCCGGTAGCGGAACCGGTGGAGGAAACCCCGGAAACGGCTGCCGCCGCCCTTCGCGAACGCGGGGGATCGCCTGCCGTAGTGCCGGACAATCTGCCGCCCGGCCTGTATGATCCGGAAGGAATGGAGCCCATCAAGGTTCATGAAATCCCTGCCGATCTGGACGACTCTTCCGATGCGGAAATCAAGGCGACCCCGGTGGGCGGTTCCTCCGGGCATGCCAGGCCGTCCGCGCCTTCCTTGTCGGAGGAGCCTTCTGCCGCACCCCTCACGCCCCGACGCGGAGATTCCGACTACATTCCCGGCCTTCCCCATCAGATTCCCCGCCATCTCAACCATTCCTCTCCCGTAAAAGCTCCCGCGCCCCAGGCCCCCCTTCCGGAGGATGACATTCCCATGGCGGAACCTCTTTAGACCGGCTTTTAAGGAAGGCGGAATCGTCCGGCAATGCTTTTCAGGGCGTTCGCCGTAACAGGGTCATGCATGGCCTTTGGCCCGTTAATGCTTTTCATTGTGCTTGCGTCATTGCGGGGAAGCGCCTATATAATGCGGATGGTGCGCGTCGATGAGACTGTTGCCGTAAGGAGCGGCGCTTTTGTTGGATGGCATCATGACCCCTACGTTTAAAGATAATGAAAACGCATTATTTCTACTCCATACCCTGTTTTGCGCTGACCTGCGCTCTTGCCGCCTGCTCTGACGACAATAAATCATCTTCCGCCAAGGCCGGACAGGATGCCGCCGGCTTAACCCCGGCTTCTTCGCTTGATCCCTCCGCCCCCGTTGCTTCCGATCTGGTGGCGAAGCGTGCGGAACGGCTCGGAATCGCCGCCCTCTTTCCCATGGACATGGGTATTGTAGCCGGTGTTTACGACGTCCCCGGCATGATCAGGAGCGTTCAGAATCTGAACATGGTCAAAACCTGGGGTTCCTGCTCCGCTGGGGAAGACGCTGATGAATCCATAGCCATTCCGGGAGAGGATGCACCCAAGCCCGTCCGGAAAAAGTGCTCCGTCAACACCCCCGTCATTGACGCGATGATCGGCTTCGGCCCCGAATGGGCTCCGTGGATGGACAGCGCCCAGTCCGCTTTTACAGGCATGGGATTGCACCAAATGAAGGGAATTCTGTCCGGTTATAAGCTTTACCAGGATTTAATCAATGGTAACAAGAAAGCTAGTGACGCAGAAGTGGAAGTAATGGGCAACAGATATACTGAAATGCTCATTAAGTGGATTGATTTGGTGGATATGCGCCCCTCTCAGGCCGCGACGGCTCCCGTAATGGTAGCCGCCAAATTGACGCCGGAAGCCCTTGCCCAGGCCAAGGCTACCCTGAAGGACGCCAATCTCCCGGAAGGCATGGAACTGCACGGCATTGTTTCCCTGTATGACAAGACCTACAACGGCCTGGCTTGCAAGGTAGCGGAAGTGGACTGCAAGAAACTGCGGGCGAAGCTGGAAGAAAGGCTGGAAGAGGCTAAAGCCCAGATAACCGTCTCCCAGGAAAATCTGGACCGTCTCAAGGCGGCTCTCAAGCGTCTGGACGAATCCAAGCTGTATGTGGCCGTCGCTTTCGTGGATGATACCCTCGTGGGCTTTATAACCACCAATCCTGAAAAGCAGGTCCGCCTGGCGGCTTCTCCCCAGGATTCTGTTCTGGCACGTCCGGATTTCTCCATGGCTGACGCCCAGCTCCAGTATCCCGCCTATGGCCTGATATTTGCGGACAAGGCTTGCGCCAAGGGCCTTATTAACCTGGACATCGCCTACTACAAGGGCATGTTCTCCGGGTTGAAGGACCTGATGCAGACGGTAGGCACCGACTGGAAGATTGCCGATCTGGCTCCTTCCATGGCCGCGCTTGATTCCATGAAGGGCCGCCTCCTTGGGCTGTATGAAAAGGTGGCGCAGAATGCCACGCCCGTTTCCTACTACGCGTGGCAGGACCAGGGGGTGCATGTGGAAGCCTGCACGTATCCGCTTGAATTCTACCTCCTGGACGCTCCCTCCTCCATGAACTCCGTCCGTCCCGGGGCGGATACGGTGCTGTATTCTTCCTTCCGCATCAATCCGCAGATTGTTGACATGGGCTGCACCCTGTATGAAAACATCGCGCAGATCGGCTGGGATTACGGCAATGCGTATATTTCCAACCCGAAGCATGACGTAAGCGACCAGATCCGCATGGTTGCCCCCATGCTCCAGATGGCCCGGCCCACCATTGAAGAACTTTGGAAGGCGTACAAGACCGCACTTTCCGGCCTTACGGATTCCGGCGTGTTCATCATGGACATGCAGGGCGCTCCCAGCCCCACGCTCAAGAATGTTCCGGCCCCGCGCTTCTCCGCGGCTTATGAAGTGAAGAACCGTGCCGCCTTGGGCGAAGCGTGGCAGAAAGTGTCTGACGCCGCCAAGACCATCGTTACCCTGGCCAGCCAGGGCAAGATGACGGAATTGCCCTCCCCCAAATCCTCCGTGGAAGGGGATGTCACCACCTACGATTACGAGTGCCCGCTGGGCGCCGACCTGAATCCGGTGGTGAGCGTTTCCGACACCCGCTGGGCCATCAGCATGCCGAAGGCCTTCGGCATGGAAGTCGTCAAGGAATCCATGAAGGCCCCGGGGCAGGTGGCTCCGCTGGAATTCCAGCTTAACCTCGTTCCGGTCCGTGATGCCCTGAAGAGCGCGGCGGAAGGCAACAAGGATATCCGGAAGGCCGTGGAAACCCTGGACGTGATCACCTCCGACGTCACGGGCGTGCATGCTACGGGGCGCAAGGGCGCGGACGGCAGGGACGTGTATCACATCCACGTTATTTCCGCTGCCAAATAACAGGGGTTTCCCATTGGATTTACAGGCTTCCGGGAAGAAATTTCCGGAAGCTTCTTGTTCCTGCCGTTCTGGAAGTTATCTCCGGAAAAATTTTTTAATGCCCGGAAGAAAAAACGGAGTTTTGCAACGGCAAGCCTGCAGCCGCCTTAAGATTATATACAAATGTATATAATTTGTGCGCGTGCCAAGTTTTGGGCTTGCCAAGGGGGAGGGGAGAGTACACAATCAAAACCGTCAAATAAAGGGAATGGCTTCCCTTTTCCCGTATTTACAGGAGTTGGCGCGATAATGGTAAAAGATAGACGATGAGCAGATTTTTCCAGTTCCTGTGGTTGGCGGCGTTGGCGGTGCCCGGCATGATGGGCGGCAGCGCGTGTGCGGCGGAGGAAGGAGCGGAGCACGGACTGGAGCAGGCCGCCCCCCACTTGTTCTCCATTCCGCTTCCAGGCGGCATTGAACTGCCGGTGTCCAACTCCATGCTGATGCTCTTTCTGGCGGTTCTGCTGATAGGGGTGGTCGTATGGTTCGCCACCCGCTCCATGCGCATTCTGCCGTCCCGGTTCCAGAATGCGGTGGAATACTTCTTTGAGACTCTGTACAACTTTGTGGAATCCCTGCTGGGGCCGCGACTGACGCGCAAGTACTTCTGGTACTTCGGAACCATCTTCACCATCATCCTGGTCAGCAACTACATGGGGCTTCTCCCCGGGGTAGGGACCATCACCTATAACGGAGTGCCGCTGTTCCGCGGCGCGAATGCGGACATGAACGTGACGATGTTCCTGGGCATCTTTTATGCGCTGATGTGGCTTTACTGGTCCATCCGGGAACAGGGCCTGAAAGGCTTCTTCATCCACTTGTTCGGGCCCAAGGGAAGACTGCCCGGCTTCATGGGATTCGTGCTGGTGCTCATCTTCATCTTCGTGGGGCTGGTGGACGTCCTGAGCATTACGATCCGTCCTATTGCGCTGGCGGCCCGTCTTTACGGCAACATTTACGCCGGGGAAACGATCATTGACACCATGGCTCACATGTTCGGACCCGTCCTCAGCGCCCTGTGCGTACTCCCGTTTCTGGCGATTGAGCTGCTGGTGGGCTTCATCCAGGCTCTGGTCTTCCTCCTCCTGACGGCGATTTTCCTCAAACTGCAAGTGGGGGACGGGGATGCCCACGGCCATGCCGCCAAGGATGAGGGAAAAGAACCATCCGTGCCGGACAGCCTGCCGTCCGGAAAGGCCTCATAAGCCGCACCGCCAACTTTCCGTTCCGGACCATGGGCAACCTGTGGGGGGACGTTCAACAAAAAACATAAACCATACCAATAACATGATTGATCCTACCGCAATGACCTCCCTGGCCGAACTGTCCGGCAACGTGGGCTTCGGCCTCGTCACCATCGGCGCCGGCCTCGGCATCGGCCTCATCGGCGCGAAAGCCGCGGAAGCCACCGGGCGCAACCCGGGAGCCTCCTCCCCCATCATGGTGATTGCCATTACGCTGGCCGCCCTGATTGAAGGCGTGGCCCTCATCTCCATCTTTGTGAAATAACCCGGAGGCCCCGTTCCCGGAGGGAGCTTCTTCCGCTCCGGGGCGGCGCAGCCGTTCCTGCCGGTCCGGAAAACTTCCGGCATGTTTCAACCCGTTCATTTTATGCTGAATCTCATAGCCGACCAGTCCTGGAATCCCTTTGCGCCCTTCGGGGTGACAAGCTGGGAACCCTTTGTTGCCAACCTGATCGCCTTCATCCTGATGGTGGTGATCCTGCGCTACCTGGCGTTCAAGCCCATCCAGAACGTTCTGGAAAAAAGGCGCCAGCGCATTGAGGAGGGAGAGGAAATGCGTGAGGAAAGCGAGCGCCAGCTGGCTTCCGTGAAGGAACAGACGCATGAAATGCTGGTGGAAGCGGGCGAAAAGGGACAGGAAAAGATAGACGCCGCCAAGGCCGCCGCCTCCCGCCTGCTGGAGGAACAGGAAACCGTGGCCTCCCAAAAGGCGGAGGAAATAGTCAGAAAGGCCCGGCAGCTTGCGGAACTGGAACAGCAGAAGGAACGCGAAGCGCTGAAAGAACAATTCGGCCAGCTGGTGGCCCTGGCTGCCGCGCAGGTCACTGGAAAAATGCTGACGGAAGAAGACCAGCGGAGAATCAACCGGGAAGCGATCGACAGCCTGGATTCCTGATACGCTTTATGAAGATCGGAAAGGACACGCTCAATGCCGCCCGCAGGCTGTTCCGGCTCTGCATGGACGGGAATACCGTGGCGGAGGACCGCGTGCGCCTGATCGCCCGGAAAATTGCGGAACGCAAACCCCGTAACTATGTCGCTCTGCTGACGGCCTTTTCCCGCATGGTGGAATACGCCGTGAAAAGCCGTACGGCCACCATTCAAAGCGCCGTACCGCTGACAGAGGAGGAACGCTCCCAAATTCAAGCCAAGCTGACGTCCAAATATGGCGACGGCCTCTACTACCACTGGGAGGTGGCGCCGGACCTGCTGGGGGGCATCCGCATCCAGGTGGGGGACGACGTGAAAGACGGTTCCGTACGCTCCAGAATCGACCGTCTGGCCGAGATGGCCCGCAATCTTTCCAATTAACCAACGAAACTTTTTTCCATGAGCAACATACTTCAAGAACTCGAAGCAGAAATTAAAAAAGCCACGGCTTCCGTCAGCCAGGAAAACGTGGGCGTTATTCGTTCCGTGGGGGACGGCGTCGCCAAAATCGAAGGGCTGAGCGGCGTGATGCTCAATGAAATGATTGAGTTCCCCGGGGGCGTGATGGGCCTGGCGATGAACCTGGAAGAACATGAGGTGGGCGCCGTGATTCTGGGGGATGATTCCAATTTGAAGGAAGGGGACCTGGTCAAATGCTCCGGACGCCTTCTTTCCGTGCCCGTGGGGCGGTCCCTGCTGGGCCGCGTGGTGAACACGCTGGGAGAGCCGATTGACGGCAAGGGGCCGATTGAGGCGGAAGCGTATTATCCTGTGGAAAAAATCGCCTCCGGCATTATCTCCCGCCAGTCCGTCACTGTTCCCGTGCAGACGGGCATTCTGCCCATTGACGCCATGATTCCCATCGGCCGCGGCCAGCGCGAGCTTATCATTGGGGACCGCGCCACCGGGAAAACCGCCATTGCCATGGATACCATGATCGCCCAGGCGGACCAGAACCGCCTGGCGGAGGAAGGCAAGCTGCCGGACCACCAGCCCCTTTACAACATCTACGTGGCTATCGGCCAGAAGCGCGCCAACATCAGCCGCCTCGTGGCAAAGCTGGAAGAAACGGGCGCCATGAAATACTCCATCGTGGTGGCGGCCTCCGCCTCCGACCCTGCCGCCATGCTGTACCTGGCCCCGTATGCCGGCTGTGCGATGGGCGAATACTTCATGGACAAGGGGGAGGACGCCCTCATCGTCTACGACGACCTCTCCAAGCATGCCGTGGCCTACCGCCAGATTTCCCTGATTCTGCGCCGCCCCTCCGGTCGCGAGGCGTATCCGGGGGACGTATTCTACCTGCACAGCCGCCTGCTGGAACGCGCCGCGCGCATCAACAAGGAACACGGCGGCGGTTCCCTGACGGCCCTCCCCATCATTGAAACGCAGGCCGGGGACGTTTCCGCCTACATCCCCACAAACGTCATTTCCATCACGGACGGCCAGATATTCCTGGAAACGGACCTGTTCTACCAGGGGGTGCGCCCCGCCATCAACGTGGGCATTTCCGTCTCCCGCGTGGGTTCCTCCGCCCAGACGAAAATCATCAAAAAGCTGGCCGGTTCCATCAAGCTGGACCTGGCCCAATTCACGGAATTGCAGGCCTTCGCCCAATTCGGGTCCGACCTGGACCCCAGCACGAAGGCCAAGCTGGCCCGCGGCCAGCGCATCGTGGAACTCTTCAAGCAGAACCAGTATGAGCCCAAATCCCTGGGGCTGGAGGCCGCGGACCTGTACGCCATGCAGAAGGGGTACTTTGACGATGTTCCGGTGGACAGGATCAAGGAATGCCAGAACGCGTGGGAAGCCACCATGAAGGACCAGCATCCGGACCTGCTGGAAAGCATCCTGAGGGAAAAGGATCTGACGCCGGAAATAGACGCGGGGCTTAAAGCCGCCATTGAATCCTTCAAGCTCAGTTGGAACTAACGATTACGGGAGCACTGAAACATGGGCAACCTGAGAGACATCAGACGCCGGATCAAATCCGTCAAAAACACGTCCCAGATCACCAGGGCGATGCAGATGGTGGCCTCCGCCAAGATGCGCCGCGCCCAGGACCAGGCCGTGAAGGGGCGCCCCTATGTCCGCGCCCTGGCGGAAGTGCTCTACCATCTCCAGGATGAAATAGACACCAGCAACAGCCCCCTGATGCAGATCCACGGCGGCGCGGACCTGGTGCTGCTGGTGAACACGGACCGCGGCCTCTGCGGCGGCCTGAATGCCAACCTCATCAAAATGACCCGGGAGCACGCTCCGGAAAATACCCACTACATCACCATCGGCCGCAAGCTGAACGCCGCACTGGCCAAATGGAATGAACGGCTGGAAGCCACCTGGAGCCTGACGGACCCGCTCTCCCTGCTGGAACTGAAGCCGGTGTTCGACTTCATTGTGCAGAAATTCAAGGCGGAGGAATACGGGCGCGTCTTCGTAGCCTTCTCCGGCTTTGTGAACACAATGGTCCAGAAGCCTATCTTCCGCCAGCTTCTCCCCATTGAACCGGAACCGTTGATGAAGATGGCGAAGGCCGGGGGCGCAGCCCTGGACGGAGAAGACGCCCATAAGCAATTCCTGCTGGAACCGAGCCCCGCCGCATTGCTGGATACCATCCTGCCTCTTTACGTCTTCCACGGGCTGGTCCAGATCGTGCTGGAAGCACGTGCATCCGAGCACTCCGCCCGCATGGTCGCCATGAAGGGGGCCACGGAAAACGCCAAAAACATCATCGACGGCCTTACCCTGGATTACAACAAGGCGCGCCAGACGCAAATCACCAATGAACTGTTGGAAATCACCACGGCCATGCGCGCCATGGAATAACGTGGACTCCGCTTCTTTCACCCCTTTTTCAAACAAAACCCTCATCCCTTCCATTTCAACACCAAGTTTTTCTCATGATGAATAACACAGGCACTCTCGTTCAGATCATCGGCGCCGTGGTCGATGCGGATTTCTCCCAGGCTGAAACGCTTCCCGCCCTGCTCAATGCCCTGGAAGTGGACTATGAAGTCGACGGAAAGCGCAAGACCCTGGTGCTGGAAGTCCAGCAGCACATCGGCGACGGCTGGGTGCGCGCCGTGGCCATGAGTTCCACGGACGGCCTGCGCCGCGGCATGCGCGTGCGCGATACGGGGCACCCCATTGAGGTACCGGTGGGGCAGTGCGTTCTTGGCCGCATCTTCAATGTGCTGGGTGAAGCCGTGGACGAACGCGGCGCTCTCTCCTGCTCGGGCATGAAAAGCATTCACCGCAGCGCTCCGCCGCTGGACGAGCAATCCACCAGCACGGAAGTGCTGGAAACGGGCATCAAAGTAATCGACCTCATCTGCCCTTTCCTGAAAGGCGGCAAAATCGGCGCCTTCGGCGGCGCGGGGGTGGGCAAGACCGTGCTCATCATGGAACTCATCAACAACATTGCCAAGGCGCGCAGCGGCCTCTCCGTCTTTGCGGGGGTGGGGGAACGCACCCGTGAAGGGAACGACTTGTACAATGAAATGATAGAATCCGGCGTGATTAATCTGGAAAAGCCGGAGGAATCCAAGGTGGCCCTGGTGTACGGCCAGATGAACGAGCCTCCCGGCGCCCGTCTGCGCGTGGCCCTGTCCGCCCTGACGATGGCGGAATACTTCCGCGACGAGGAGCACAAGGACGTTCTTCTCTTCATTGACAACATTTTCCGTTTCTCCCAGGCGGGGTCGGAAGTGTCTGCCCTGCTGGGTCGCACGCCGTCCGCCGTGGGCTACCAGCCAAACCTGGCGGAGGAAATGGCGGACCTTCAGGAACGCATCACCTCCACCAAGCACGGTTCCATCACCTCCATGCAGGCCGTGTACGTTCCTGCGGACGACCTGACGGACCCGGCTCCGGCCACCACCTTCGCCCACCTGGACTCCACGGTGGTGCTGGAACGCTCTTTGGCGGCCCAGGGGCTCTTCCCTGCGGTGGAGCCGCTGTCCTCCACCTCCAAGGCCCTGGCTCCGGAAATCGTGGGGAACGAGCATTACGAAGTGGCGCGCGGCGTGCAGATGGTACTGCAGCGCTACAAGGACCTTCAGGACATGATTGCCATTCTGGGCATGGACGAGCTTTCGGAAGAAGACAAGCTCATCGTGAGCCGCGCCCGCAAAATCCAGCGCTTCCTCACCCAGCCGTTCCACGTGGCGGAAGTCTTCTCCAGCATTCCCGGCGCTTACGTGCCCGTCTCGGAAACCGTCCGCGGCTTCAAGGAAATCCTGGAAGGCAAGCTGGACATGGTTCCGGAAGACGCCTTCTTCATGCGCGGCGGCATAGATGACGTCCTCAAGGAAGCCAAATAACCCTTTTCCCGTCGTTCCAAACCATGAGCATGGAGTTCAAAGTCATTACCCCGGATGAAGTGGCGGTTGCCGCCACCGTGGAATACGTTTACCTGCCCGGCAGTCTCGGGGAGATGGGCGTGCTGGAACATCATACGGCCCTGATTACCTCCCTGGAACCGGGAGAACTCCGCTACAAGCCCATGGACGGCCCTGAGGAAAGCATGGTGGTGGGCACCGGCTTTGTGCAGGTTAATGACGACCACGTCCTGATGGTGACCGACCTCGCCCTCAACTCCTCCCAGATTGACGAAGGCAGCGTGGAACGGGCCATTCAGGAAGCGCAGGAAGTGTTGAAGGCCCGCTCGGAAATGTCCCGCGAGGAACAGGCCCGGTTTGAGGCAAACCTGACCAAGCAGATCATGATGCTCAACTTCAAGCGCAAACACAAATCCCCAGGCAGATGATGGCGGAAGACTGGAACGACACGTTTTACGACCTTTTCCGCGAGGCGGTGGGGCGTTACCATGAAGGCCACAGGAATGTGGACGGCTTCTTTACGGACCAGGAAATCATCTTCCTGTCCTCCATCGGCTGCCGCACGCGGGAACTGTTTGACTTTGTGGAACTCTATGCCCGCACGGGAGAACCTTCCCCCACCACGGTACTATTGATGGCCGCGGCGCGCAGGGACTTCTTCCTGACCATCCAGCACGGGCAGTTTTACCAGGGCAAGCCCGTCATCGGGTATGACCTGCCGGGCTTCGGGGATGAACTCAGCGGCCTTCCCTACCTTCCGCGCCTGATTGCCAAGGCGCGGGCCAAGCTGGCCGGCTCCATGGGGGATGACATCATCTACTGCTGTGAGAACGACCGCCGCTTCTTCCGGGAACACGGCAACATCCATCCCGCTGACTTCCTGCGAGTGGTCTGGGCCGCGGGAGACAGTGACCCCAAGGTGTACGACTACGTGCGCCAGTGCACGCTGAGTTCCACGGCCAAACCGGTCGATGGTGAATGATGTTTCTGCATCGTGACGGTGGGAGGAGGCTTGGTGAAGCAGAGCGTTTGTAGAACTGTCGTTCGGTTAGACGGTGCTTCCAGGGAAATCTTATAGGAGGAAAGAAAGTTCGCTGACCGGCGGTATCTAGCGTCCTGGATATGGATGATCAGATGTCTTGTGCTTGATTGGGACTTTAAAGCTGGTCGCTGGAAAAATCTGTATTGTCGCCTTGATTAATCAAGAGAATAAGAAGAAGTATTATGTATTTTACGAAATACCTATGTTGATAATATTATCGTGTATTTGAATACCATAACGTTCGCGGCGTGTTCACACTGGTAATTCTTGTTCTCATGGTAGTCGCAACCATTGAACCAACATCATTTCATTGCCATGAACAACACTTTCAATATCGGCGCCATGGACACCGTCTACCCCTTCATTCCCATGTACCCCAACGGACAGCCCCAGGGCAACTTCCTGGTCAACGGCCTCACCGCTCCCGTCCTTATCCCCAAACGCGCTGCTTCCTCTCCCACCCGTCACGAATAGTCCGGATACCTCAAGGTCATGGCTCCTGCCACCTGTTTTCTCCACCTTCACGCCCGCTCCTCCATTTCCCTTTCCATTCCCGCCAAGGATCTGGAACTCTCCACGGAGGCCGGATCTTCCGCCCCTCTCTGCCGCCAGATCCAGTTCGACCAGGGATACTACTGGTGCCATATCGTCCATCAACACCAGCCCGACCAGGAGTCGCAAGAGGAGTTCTGCATTGCCTTAATGTGCGACAAGGAAGGCGAGCCCGACCTGGATTATTACCTGCTGGCAGAGACCCCGCCGGCCGACAAGCAAGGAGAGACGGTGCTGACGCTGGTCAACCTGTACCAGGAGGTGGAAGAAGGGGATTCGTCGAGCAGTTCGGCGGGGGGAGGAGATTCGTTTGAGTTTGATCCCAAGCCCAGCAGCAGTTCCAGCTCCTCCTCGTCAAGCAGTTCTTCTTCCAGCAACTCTTCGTCTTCATCCAGTTTCCAGCCGAGTTCTTCGGCTCCCGAGCCTCCGGATTCCTCCAGCAGCGCGCCGCCTTCT
>NZ_JABFCI010000098.1:0-228 GCF_017566105.1 Akkermansia sp. GGCC_0220 | reverse complement strand
GGCTCTTTCAATGGCCAACTATGCAGCTAAGGATATTAGAAGTGGCGTTAACCACCAGGCTCGTCCAAGCAAGTATGTTTACCACGACTTAGGCGTTGTGGTTGCCATTGGCGAGACCAAGGCCGAAGGCAAGTCGATGGGTCATGGCTATAAAGGCTATTTAGCTTACGCTTTAAAGAAGATCATTATCGATAAATCTTTGATGGAAACTGGCGGAATCAAAGAAAC
>NZ_JABFCI010000097.1:0-228 GCF_017566105.1 Akkermansia sp. GGCC_0220 | reverse complement strand
AGGTTTTGACTCACTTCCAAGCTACTACACGCTGGGCATGAAGAATGAAGGCATTAACTTCACTGACAAGATTAACTTTACTGGTGCCGCTTCAAAGAAAGTAATTAACTTCTACGCAGATGGTATTAAGAAGGGCTACTTCAGAACTGCTGGTTCAGAACACTATCTTTCAGGTCCATTTGCTAACGAAAAGGTTGCCATGTTTGTTGGTACTTCAGCAGGTGAAGG
>NZ_JABFCI010000096.1:0-228 GCF_017566105.1 Akkermansia sp. GGCC_0220 | reverse complement strand
AAGTTCAGAGAGCGTTAAGTTACAATATATTAAAGAGCTTTATAAGAATTCGTGAAAAGCCAGAAAACTTAAGTTTGAAAAATAGACTTACATTTACTTTTTATAAGATAGTCAGAGGATTATTTCCTGATAAAAGAAGAAAGAAATTTTTTGACTTTTTAGTAAAATGGAATGATGTTAACTCTCCATATATGGGATATGGTTTAGATACTGTATGGAGTGAGTATG
>NZ_JABFCI010000095.1:0-228 GCF_017566105.1 Akkermansia sp. GGCC_0220 | reverse complement strand
CTCTTGTTATGTGATTAGATTCTCCCTGGGGATCTGGAAAGAGTTATCTTTTAAATATGTGGAAAAATTGGTTAGTGAGAGATATCAATTTTAATCAAAAATATTATGTTAATTATTATAATGCTTGGGAAAATGATGATTGTGATAATGCGTTTGTTCCATTAGTTTATAAATTACAGCAGATGGATTTATACGAAGATAATAATAAAATGATACTTAACTTAAAAG
>NZ_JABFCI010000094.1:0-228 GCF_017566105.1 Akkermansia sp. GGCC_0220 | reverse complement strand
ACAAAGTCTGGCCGCCGTGATCGGCGCGACTGCTCGTAAGGACGGCTATCTGGAAGGCAGCGGCTGGCGTGTCAGCTGGTGCATGGGCCATCTGGCCGGTCTTGCGGATGCAGACAGCTATGACCCCAAGTATGCCAAGTGGCGATATGATGACCTGCCTATCCTGCCGGAGCATTGGCAGATGGTGGTGGGAAAGGACAAGAAAAAGCAGTTTGATATTCTCAAAAA
>NZ_JABFCI010000093.1:0-228 GCF_017566105.1 Akkermansia sp. GGCC_0220 | reverse complement strand
CAAACCAAAAATAATCAAGATTTTTGTATGCAGATCGATCAACTAGAACTTTCAAATAGTTCGACACAAAATCGCAAAAGATAATTGCAACGAAGTAAAATTCATGGTATCATGTTGTTTGTTGTATAACACGAAAATAACTCTGACCCAGCAAATGGATCAGGGCAAAGGAGCGAAATTAGAATGAAACAAGGAATCCATCCAGATTATCACAAAGTTGTTTTCATG
>NZ_JABFCI010000092.1:0-228 GCF_017566105.1 Akkermansia sp. GGCC_0220 | reverse complement strand
ACATTCCCTGATCCTGGGGCTTCAGGAAGCCATAGCGGAAAATACGGATCTGAAAGGCGTCCTGTTTGCCGTGTGCGACCAGCCGGGACTTAAGGCCGATACCATCAGCCGTCTGCTGCGAAAGGCACAGGAGAATCCAGGGAAGATCGTGTGCGCGGGAAGGAAGGGAAGGCCCGGGAATCCTGTAGTCTGGGATCAGAGATACTTTAAGGAATTGCTTGGCCTTGC
>NZ_JABFCI010000091.1:0-229 GCF_017566105.1 Akkermansia sp. GGCC_0220 | reverse complement strand
GAAAAGAAATTAAGAGAATCAGACTTTGGAAGCAGTACCCCAATAATATTTTCATCGGCCTGGGAAAGGGACATAATTAAAGAATTGAAGGGGATAATAATAGAAACTAGTTGTCCATCTTCTTTTGAGGTGGTTCTCAATAGAAGTTATATTGGATATACAGGAGCCTTGACATTATTGGAAAAGATTTATACCACTTCAATAAGTTTTGGATCATAGAGTTACTTAA
>NZ_JABFCI010000090.1:0-229 GCF_017566105.1 Akkermansia sp. GGCC_0220 | reverse complement strand
GCCCAATGGTGGAGAAGTGATTGTCAAACGTTCCCAAGTAGCGTTTGGTATATGGATACAATCCTTCGTTCATCAGTTTAGAGATAACCACGCGTTTTACATGAAGGGATCGCGCAGATATATCCATCATCTTATCCAGACGCGCAAAAAATTCCTCTTCATTCGCAGACTGGTAAGCAATCCTTGGCATGTTGATGGTAACTACTCCTACAGAGCCGGTACTCTCGCC
>NZ_JABFCI010000089.1:0-229 GCF_017566105.1 Akkermansia sp. GGCC_0220 | reverse complement strand
ATCGTGCTGGGACTCTTTGCATTAGTATCTTTAGGATTCTTTGTAAAAGACCTGCTTGCTCACAAAGAAGATTTTACAAAAGAAAAAGCCGTACCTTTAGCAATCATCGGCTGCATTACCAACCTTCTTGATACATGGGGAATCGGTAGTTACGCAACCACACAGGCCGGGTTCAAATTTACAAAGTCAAGCCCGGACGAGACAATTCCTGGAACACTGAATGTTGGAG
>NZ_JABFCI010000008.1:0-128876 GCF_017566105.1 Akkermansia sp. GGCC_0220 | reverse complement strand
CCACGTCCATGCCCACGGTGCCGCCCCAGGTGGTGAGCTGGTAGCCGCTTTCATCCCCCCTGGTGTCCAGCTTGGCATAGGAGCCCGTGCCCTGCATCCACATGTGGAAGTAGGGGAGGTCCGCATTGACGTAGGCGGGGTTCACGCCCATCTGGTTGGTGCGGTTGCGTATCCAGTTCATCTGGTCGCGCAGGGCGTCCCGCTGGGCGATGCCCAGGCTGGTGACCGTGCTGCCCGCGGCGGCGGCCAGGGAACGCCTGGCGGCGGAGGGATTGTTAACCATGTCGTCATTGAGGGCGGCCAGGAAGTCCGTAACGGCCTGGTCCACGGAACCGTGCCTGGCGGCTTCCCAAATCAGATTGGCGCCCGCCATGGAGTTGGCCGTGTCAGCGACGCCGGCATAAATATTGTCCGTTTGTTCCTCCGCTTTCAGAACGACCTTGTCCCCTTCCTGCACCAGATGGGCATTCTTGTAATAGGTGAGGAAAAGACCGCCTACCGTCAGCGTATTTTCTCCCAGGTCAATCGTTCCGGCTCCGGTGAGCTCCATCAGCGTGAGTTCCATCGGATTGCCCGATTTCCAGGTGATGTTGACGCCCGGAATTGACGTGACGTGGAAGGCGGCTCCGTTTTCAATGACAATGTCTCCGGAAGCCTTGATGAAGCTGGCGGTCATGTCGGCATCGGTATTCAGGGTGAAGGTGGTGGTGGAACCGCTGCCGAAGGTGGCGTTTTCCACGCTCAGGGTGGTGTTGACCGCCGTCAGGGCGTTGTCGCTGGCCTGGATGGCCAGCTTGCCGTTGTTCACCAGATTACCGTAGCTGAGATGGGCGCCGTCTACATCCGCCTTGCCCTGGAGAACCAGGTTTCCTCCGCTGACCGTCAGATCGGTATCCGCGCCGGAGCTGCGCAGGACTTGGGTGCCTGCGCCGGAAACATCCAGTGTTCCGGCCCCCAGCGTTCCATCATACGTATGCGTTTGGCCGGAAGCCGCCTGAATATGCAGGGTCTGCCCGTTCAGCTCCAGGTCTCCGGCGCCGTTCAGGCCACCGGCAGAGCCGTCCGCCGCCAGGCTCAGGGAGCCGTCCAGGTCCAGCACCACGCCGGAAAGCGCGCTGTCCGCCGCCAGTCCCAGGGAAGCGCCTTCCGCAATGTTCAGCGTTCCCGTTCCGCCGATTTCCGTGCGGGAAAGGCCATCGGTAGCTCCCGTCAGCGTCAATGTTCCGGAAGAACCGATATCCAGCTTTCCGCCGTTGGCGCCGGACGCCAGCGTCTGGGCCGTCGTGTGGCCTCCCACGCCGATCACCGCAAGGGAGCCCGCGTCCGTGGAATCAAGGCGCAGGGCTTCCACATTGGCCGTGCCGTTAAGCTGAAGCGTTCCCTGTTCCGCAATGATGTCTCCGGCCAGCGTCACATTCCCGGACAGGGTGAGCTTGTTGGCTCCCGTCTTGACCAGGTCCGTATTGGCCGCGGCACCGTCCAGGCCGCTGATGTTCCCGGCAAAGACGGTGTCCACTCCCGTTCCTTCATGGAAAAGGTTGTTCTGCAATTCGATGCTGCCCTTGTTGTCCGCCGTGTTGGTGACAATGAGGTTGCCCGTTCCCGTCTGGCCCGGATTGGTTCCCGGCGCGGTCAGGTTCTTGATCACCATGGAGCCGTCCGACTGGACGTAAAGGTCCTGGTCCACGATCACGGCCTGGTAGAAGTTGAGGGACTGGTTCGTAACCGGATTGTCCGCACTGCCCGTGCCGTCCACGGAGGAGACGTAAACCAGGTCCGTATCACCGGAGAGGACGATGCTGCCCCCGTTGACGTCTACAATGCCGAAGCCCAGCGCGGCAAAAAGCGGATTGGCCGCAATGTGGCCCTTGAGCGTTTCAAGGTCCTGCGCAAAGCCGCCGTTCGTCAGCAGGATTTCCAGATTGCCGCCCGCCGTTTTCATGGCATCCATGACGCTGGTGAGGTCCAGGGTGAGGGTGGAGCCGTCTCCAAAGGAGATGCTGCCCAGGTTGTCCCCCGCGCCTTCAAACTGAATCAGGGAGTCCGTCCCCGTGAAGGGGTCTCCGGAAATGTTCCCCGCACCTACCGCAAGGCTGCTGCCCGTGCCGGCCACGGTCCAGGTGGAACCCTGCTTGAGCCCGGTGAGCTGCGTCCCGGCAGTGGCGGTGACGACCGTTCCCAGCCCGGCGGCATCCAGGCCGCCCAGGGCGATATTGCCGGAACCGGCAACCGCATTGACATGGACCTTGTTCGCAGCCGTTCCCGCATAGTTCCCGGCGTTCGCCAGCGAACCGGATTGAATGAGGATGTTGGTAGTGGCCGCCGCGTCGGAAAGGTCCAGCGTACCCTTGGCCAGCGTGAGCGTTCCCGTCAGGCCGTTGGCGCGGTCTCCCACCGCAAAGGTGCCCGTGGTGTTGACGGTGAGGCTCCCCGCTCCGGTGACAGTTCCGGCCCAGGCGGCGTTATCCCCGGTCCCGTCGCCCAGCTGGACGGAGGAGTTCCGGGCAATCTTCAATTCCCCTGTGGACGTGTTCGCCCCGGTAAGAACCAGTTTGTCGCCGCCCTGGACGTCCAGAGCCGCCGTATCAATCACATTGCCGGTATAAAGCAGGTCACTGCCCGTGCCTGTGTAGTTGACGCGGTAGGTTCCGGCCCCTCCCATAGAAACGGCCTTGATGAATTCGCCCGTTCCCAGCGTGGCGGCCGCACCGCCGTTGCCAAAGGCAAGAACCACATTCCCCTGCCCGGAGTGCATGGTTCCCACAAAACCGGTGAGGTTTCCGGTGAAGATGGTGGTCAGCGTCGGGTTGCCTGCAGCCGTCGTTCCCAGGTTGGCCCCGGCGTCACTCGTCAAGTCGCCCCCGAACGTCACGGTCTGGTTGGAATTGCCGTTCAGCCAGCTTCCCGCCGCCCTCACATGAATGTCGGCATTGACGGAATTGGTGGAATCACTGACAAAAAAGCCGCGTCCGTCCAGCTCCAGGCTGGCGCTGCCAAAGGCGGCCGCATTCGCAAAGGCCACTTCATTCCACGCGGCGTTGGTGCCGTTGCCCACCAGCTTGAACGTGCCCGTAAAACCGCTGTTGTCTCCGCTGATGGAATAACGGCCTCCTCCGGGGAATCCTCCTCCCTCCTTGTGCCCCAGCACCAGGGAACCGGCCCCGGAAATGCGGCCGGACAGCGTATCCGTCATGGTGCTGGCATGGGCGCGGTTGTCCCTGATTTGAAGAGTGGCATCCTGCGCGATGGAGATGTTTCCGCTCCAGGTCCGGGTGGCGCTGTTGGCCCCGATATCATAGAAAAGCGTGCCGCCGCTGACGGTGATGGCGCCGGTGAAGGCGCCTCCCAGGGTCGTGTTAACGGTCAGCAGGCCGTCCCCGAGCTTGACGATGTCCTTGTTCCCCAGTTCCTGGGTATAGGTGGCCCACGCAATATTATTGCCGTTCGTATTCACCTGGATGGCCCTGGTACTGGCGGCGGCGTCAATGAGGCCGGAAATATCCTGCGTGGCCCCCGTGCCGTACGTGAAAATGCCACCTGCAAAAATGAGCTTGTTGGTCGCTACCAGCCCCAGCGTTCCTTCCGTCGTTCCCGCCGTGTTCAGCACCAGTTCCCCTCCGTTCAGCGTCACCGTGCCGGTGCCCAGGCCCTGGACGGCATTCAGGTTGAGGGTGCCGGCCATGATGGTCGTGCCGCCGGAGAACGTATTGGTCCCGGTATTTTCAATGGTCATCTCCCCTTCCCCCCGTTTAACGAGGGACATCGGATTCGCGCCGTCTACAAGGGCTCCCGTGCCCGTGAACGTATAGGCCGTTTCCCCATTGTTGACCGTAAGGCGGGCGGAGGAAACATCCCCGTCAATAGTGACGGCGGAGAGGGCCACGCCTGCCAGGTCTTCAAAGTTGGCGGATTTGGCGGCATCATAAACGACCGCCGTCCCATCCTTGTCCAGCCAGATGGCTGCGCCTCCCGCTGCCGTCCACGTACCCGCGGCTCCTCCGTTCCAGTTGAGGGCTTCACCCAGCGCCTTGACGCGCAGGTAAAGGGTGTTTCCGGACAGTTCCAGGGCATAAGTGTAATCGCCGGAAAGACCGCTGGGATCAAAGGAAAAGTTGCTGGCCGTCAGCGTGCCGAAGCTGTCTGCCGTAATCAGCTTGTAGTCGTTTTCCATCGTCTGGTCCACCCCGCTGATCGTCAGGGTCAGCGTACCTTCCGAATTGAAGGAAAGCGTGCCGCCGGACTGGATGATGGAAGCGCTGGAGGAATTCAGCCCCGTCAGGTCCAGCGTCAGGCCGGAAGCCGGGGAAAGAGCCATATCACCCGCAGAGGTAAGACGGGCCCCGGCTCCCATCGTGATGGAATTGCCGAAGGCCACTCCGCCGGCGAGCCCGAAGCTGAGTTCTCCCCCGGAAACCGTCAGGGCGTTCGCAAACCCGGCGGAGGAACTGAGCGTAAGCTTGCCCGTGCCGCTCTTGGTGAAGGCGCTCCGCCCATCCAGAACCGTGGCATTGGCAATGATTGCATCCGTGCCCGCTCCGGCGGATATCTCGTCAAACCCGGTAACGGTCGCGTTGGCGAACATGTCCGCTTTCGTCACGCCGTTCAGGTTCAGCACGCTTTTGGTGACCACATCCCCGCGCCCCTGGCCGGAAAGAGTTGTCGTCCCGGTGAAGACGGCGTCATTACCCGTAATGGTCACGTTGGCCAGCGCCGTGGTCAGGGAAGTGCCGTTGACCTTCTGGCCGCCCGCATAAATGGCGGCATTGTTGAACGTGCCTCCGCTGATGGAAAGGTTGGCTTCCCCGATCGTCAATGCGGAACTGGTGTTGTTGCGTTCCACATACGTGCCCAGGGATATTTGCGCTCCGTCAAATGTACCCCCTGTAATCGTGATATTGGTGGAACCAATATTTCCGGTAAGGGCAGCCGTAGCGGTTCCATTAATGTAGGAACCGCCCCAGATCTGGCCTGTATACGTCCCGGACTTGAAGGTCAGGTTGGTGGAACCTGTGATATTGAACGTGCTTTCCCCGGTTTCCACCCAGCTTCCCCCCGCAATCATGGCCGCTACCGTGCCACTGCCCAGGTCCAGCGTCATATTGGTATCAGTAAGGCTCCAGGCTGACGTGCTTAAACGGGCGCCCGCAAAAATTTTCTTGGTTCCGTCTCCGGAAAAAGTAGCTCCCGTGATAGTCGTCGTCACTCCCTGCGCAAACAAACTTTGCGCAAAGGATCCTCCCGTGATTTCCATGGAAGCGGACGAATTGGCTGCAATATTTGCTGCGGAACCTGCTGCGGTCGCATCGGACAAGCCATACACATTCGCATTATACTGGCCTCCCGCAATTCTCAATTTGGCCGTATACGCATTCGTTCCGTCTCCCAACTGGACGAGGCCTCTTCCCAGAAGGGCCACGGAGCCGTTAAAAGTCCCTCCGTCCAGATTCAGGGCAACGTTCCCGAGAATGGTTGATTTTTGACCCGCACCACGTGTCGTTCCGGCCGTTACCAGTTGCGCGAAGGTTCCGCCGTCAATGGTGAATGTGACGTCTCCCGTATGGCGGAAGGATTCCTGCCCCAGCCCTATGCACCACCTGGCGTCAGGCGAGCTAACCGAAGTTCCGGCCCATTCCCCCCCATGGATATTGACAATGTATGTCCCTGTCGTCTGGAACGCATCCGTCTTGTTGCCATCCCCCACCAGGCAGAATCCATTGATCGTCCCTGCATTCTGGTCCACATTGAGCGTGATGTCGGCAGCCACGATCCGGTCCTGATTGCTCCACCCCATCAATTGAGGATTTGTATTCAGCAGGGACGTTCCCGCCCCGATATTGATTACAAAGGAATTGGTCCCTCCCAAGGTGACGCCTCCGGCGGTACCCGCAACATTCCATAACTGCAGCTTCGTATAAATTCCTCCTTCCAGATTGAGAACCCGGTTATAGCCGTCTTCATAGGTCCCGCTTTCCGTAATATCCGTCAAATAGATGTCACCGGGGGAATCCGCCTGAGTCACTGGATCCCCCGCCGGCGGCGTAATCGTATACTGGTCGTCGGCAAAGGATATCGTCGTTTCTCCGTTGCCCGTCAACGTATAGGCAGCCCATGACGGAGAAATGAAACAGGCCAGAAGAGCGGACAGGAGAGGGAGGGGCAAATGCGGACGCATAATTTTGTAACGTGTTGATAATTAATAATAAATTATATACCAGACTATATCGTTAGTAATAATTAACGGATTTAAAATCCGGAGTCAATGACAATTTTTAATGCCAAGCGCTTTAGGACAATTGAACGGCTTGATGCGTAGGAAGGGAAGAAGAGTGGGAATACCGGCGCCAAGTACGGGCATTATCAATATTTTATTATATATCTGGTCTCATTAAGGAACATTTCCGGATTTTAAATCCGCACGGGTATTTCTCCCGCTTCTTCCAGCAAGCGCGGCCTGCATGCAGGAAAAAGTGATTTCTTGTCTTGCATTCCCATGGGAGTGCCTGTATAAGCCTCCACGTCCCCGCCGCAAGGCAGGAACACAGCATCCAAGGTCACGGAGCGGTAGCTCAGTTCGGTTAGAGCGCCAGCCTGTCACGCTGGAGGTCGCGGGTTCGAGCCCCGTCCGCTTCGCCACCTTGCTTCAAAGAAACAACCGCCTCCGGGCGGTTTTTTTGTGCCCGGAAAGTCCAGGACCTGGGAAACAGGCAGTCCGGTGGCAATGTTTTACTGGAAAAGAGGGCCGGAACCCGGTAGAATGGGAGCCAGCATTACAATCATGAGCATACTTTCGGACCGTCTTTCCGAGGAAATACTGCAAGCCCGCCAGCGCGTTTACACGGTTGGCGAACCGACTCCTCTTCAACGATTGAATCTGCCGGGCATCAAGGCCCCGGTATACGCCAAAAGGGAGGACCTGGGCCCCATCCGGGCCTATAAATGGCGCGGAGCGTTCAATTGCATGGCCGCACTGAGCCAGGAGGCGCGGGACAAGGGCATTGTGGCCGCCTCCGCCGGCAACCATGCCCAGGGCGTGGCCCTGGCGGCCAGCGTCCTGAACTGCCACGCCACCATTTTCATGCCCCGCTCCACGCCGGAAGTGAAGCAGACGGAAGTACGCCGCCACGGCGGCAGGCACGTGAAGATCATGCTTCATGGAGACTGCTATGACGAGACGGCCGCAGCCGCCCACGAGTACGCGGAAACCCACGGAAGCACTTTTGTCCATCCCTATGACGATCTGGTGACCATGGCCGGACAGGGAACGCTGGCGGATGAAGTGGTGATGAGCGGGGAAGGCCCTTTTGACCGCGCGTACGTCGCCATCGGCGGCGGCGGACTGGCCGCCTCCGTAGCCTGCTGGCTGAAAAAGTTCTGGCCCCACATCAAGGTCATCGGCGTGGAAGGCGTGGACCAGGCCTCCATGAAAACCTCCATTGAGCAGGGACACCGGGTGAACCTGGATTACGTGGACGTTTTTTGCGACGGAACCGCCGTCCATATCCCCGGAGAATTGACCTATCCCCTTTGCCGGGAACTGATCGACGAGTTCGTGACCGTCACCAATAACGAAGTCTGCCAGGCCATCCGCGCCATGTGGGAATCTTCCCGCGTAGTGCCGGAGCCCTCCGGGGCCATGAGCCTGGCCGGATTCCTGAAACAATGGAACGAAGGTGAAGTGAAGCCGGAGGAAAAGAGCTTCGTGGTCATTTCCGGAGCCAACATGGATTTCACCCACCTCACCCAGATCGCCCGCCAGGCGGGCATCGGCAACCATGAAACGCGCTACCTGCGCATCTCCATGGATTCCAAGCGCGGCCAGGTGCTCAAGTATCTGCGCCACATCCCGCAGGATACCACGCTGGTGGACGTGCAGTACGGCAAGACGGAGGGCAACACCCAGTACCCCGTGTTCGGCATCGCCGCCTCTGACGAAGACCTGGACACCATCCGCACGACGCTGAAGAAGAAGGGCATTGAGTTTGAAGACATCAGCGAGGACGACGACGTGCGCTTCCGCATGATTCACTACCAGGCGGAGCTGTGCCAGCATCCCCTGTTCGTCCACATCGAATTTCCGGAACGCGCCGGAGCCTTTCTTGACTTCATGGAACGCATCGCGGACCTGGCATCCCTCTGCTACTTCAATTACACCTATACCGGGGAACGCGTGGGCCGCGCCCTGGTGGGCATGGAGTTTGAATCCGCGGAAGACCGGGAAACGGTACGGAAGCGCATGGCCGGATTCTCCAGGAACATCATCCGGGCCATCCGGGAAATTTCTCCGGAGGCCTTCCACCGGATTATGGGAAGCAGATAGTTAACAATTAACAGGTAATAGTTAATAGATATTAACTATTGGCTCTCCTTCCATGCTTCCCCCCATCATCCTGGCCTCCCAGTCCCCCCGGCGGCGCGAGCTTCTGGCGAAGGCCGGCGTGCCTTTCTCCCTCGTCGTACGGGATACGGAGGAGCTGAAGGACGCCGCCATGCCTCCGCAGGAACTCTGCCTGCACAATGCGCGGGCAAAGGCGCAAGCCGTATTCCGGGAACATCCGGATTCCACCGTCATCGGCGCGGATACGCTCGTTTTTCTGGACGGCCTTCCTCTTGGCAAACCGGAAGACGGGGAAGAGGCCCGTTCCATGCTCCGGATGCTCTCTGCACGGACGCACCACGTGTGCACGGCGGTTTCCATCCGGTCCCCCCTGGGAGTGAAAGACTTGGCCGTGCTGACGGAAGTGACGTTCCGGGAGCTGAAGGAAGAGGACATCCGCCGCTACATGGAGCTGGTGAATGTGATGGACAAGGCCGGCTCCTACGCGTTCCAGGAACACGGGGAGATGATCATTTCCTCCGTGCGCGGAGATACGGACAACGTAATCGGGCTGCCCGTCAGGGAGGTGGTGGAATGCCTGCGGAGCTTGGGTTACTGAGCATTAAATGTACGTTTAACGCTCCTGCCTTCTTCATCAGGGATTCATTTTGCGCAGTTTCCAGCCAGACGGCGACTGGATTTCAAAATTGGAAAGCATCTTGAGGGATCCGCTGTGGTTCCCTTTGTCGTTCAACAGCTCAATGGTTTTCTCTGCCTGGGGAGATACCCTGAATGATTTGTGGCCCAACCAAGTAACCTCTTTTCCGTCCTTGCCCAAAAAGACGGAGCAATCATCATTCAAATAAAGAATTTCATTCGCGGCGGTATCCCCTTTAACCGTTTTCCACCGCCCAATAAAAGAGGCAATAACACGAACTGCAGAGAGTTCCTTTTGAATGGCCAGCGCTTCATTTATTTTACCGAGATTGGCGTACTTTTTCTGAATTTTAAGAAGGGCATCCAAGTAGGCCTTGTCCGTCTTTTTCCTTTCCTTCATTCTTTTAGACGCCACATCTTCTTGAATTTCCTTCATCTGTACGCCTACTTTAGGAGAAACTTTTTCCATCCGGGACAGTTCATCCCTCCCAACAAGTTCTTTGGCGGACAAGCGGTTCTCCAAATATTCCACGACTTTCTGCAGTTCCGCCGCAGAAGCGAAGTCATTCTTCGCGGCATATTTGTTCATGGAATCCCGATAGGCTTTCAATTTGGACGCCTCATATTTCTGATTAATGGAAGAAAGGATGTTCTCATATTGTTCCTTCAATTTCCGGGCATCCGGAGGCAGGGATTGGGCGCTTACAGTGGCCCAGGAAATTATTCCGCACAAAATAATACAGCACAACTTATTCATTATAGATGCTGGATATAATATATCCAACATACAAAAATTCAAGAAAAAAGAATGATTTCCCTGCCGAGGATGCGGTTTCTCCGCAATCAAGAGGAAATCATTTTTCCGCCAGAAAACGGCTGAATTTGTTATAAAACGCCACAGGGAGCACGGCTTCTATCAGGGTGCCTTCCTCCACGTATTCCGTGGAGAGAACCTTCCCTTCACTATGCATGGCGGCCGCCAGGTCGCTCCGGGTATAGGGAATCAGGAACCGCGCGCGCCGGACGCGGCTTTCCAGCATCTCCACGCAGGCGTTCAGCAGGTCTTCCGCGCCATGCCCCTCCTGCACGGACATGGGCACCACCCTGCCGTTGAAGTGGGGCTTCAACAGGGTTTCCAGCGTGTGGCGCTCTTCTTCCGGCACAAGGTCCACCTTGTTCAGGACCACGATCATGGGCTTGTCGCCCGCGCCCAGCTCGCCGAGCACTTCCAGCGTGGTTTCATAATGGCGCACGGCTTCCGGATCGGAGGCGTCCACCACCTGCACCAGGAAATCCGCCAGCACGGCTTCCTCCAGCGTGGATTTGAAAGCCTCCACCAGGCGGTGGGGAAGGTTGCGGATGAAGCCCACGGTATCCGTCAGCAGCAGGGGCTGCCCGTGGGGAAGTTCTATTTTCCGCGTCGTGGTGTCCAGCGTGGCAAAAAGCATGTCCTTCGCCATGACTTCGGAACCGGATACCAGGGAAAGCAGGGAGGATTTCCCGGCATTGGTATAGCCCACGATGGCGGCCGTGGCTACGGCCTGGCGCTCCCGTTCCTTGCGCTGCGTGGCGCGCTGCCGGGTCACCAGGGCCAGTTCCTTCTGAATGGCTTCAATCCTGGCGCGCGCCAGGCGGCGGTCCACTTCAATCTGTTTTTCGCCCTCGCCCCTGGCGGCTCCGCCGCCGCCCTTGCCTCCTCCGGAACCGCCGCCCTGGCGGTCCAGGTGGTTCCACATGCGGGCCATGCGCGGCAGGGAATACTGCATGCGGGCCAGCTCCACCTGGAGGGTGGCCTCCCGCGTGCGTGCGCGCCGGGCAAAGATATCCAGAATGACCTCTTCACGGTCAATCACGCATTCGTCAATCAGCCGTTCCCATTCGCGCTGCTGGGAGGGGGAAAGCATGTTGTCAAACACCACGCAGTCCGCCCGGCAGTCCAGCGCCAATTGCTTTACTTCCTGGGCTTTTCCGGTGCCGCACAGGAATTTGGCGTGCATGTCCCGGGACTTGATGAGGTGCTTGCCTGCAATGCTGATGCCGAGGTTGGTGACAAGGTCTTCCAGCTCGTCCAGCATGGCCTGTTTTTCCCTGGCCTCGGAAGGGTCGAAGTAGATGGAAACGAGCATGGCTCGCTCCACCATTTCCGGCTTTTCACGAATTTCAAACATATTCAAGCAGTTAACGGAATTGCTTGCTGGAGGTGGGCTGGTAGTCCTTCAGCGCGAAGTCCGCGTGTTTGTGACAGTCACAACCGCATGAAGAGAGGATGCCGGCCACGCATGCCAGCGTCAAAAAGCTGATCAGTCTCATGCGGCTATGAGACCTGTACGGAGTATCCTAGGCAAGCAAATTTTACTTCATCACGCCTACTTTTCCGCAAAACCGGCGCAGGGCTCCTTTTCCAGACGGGACTTTTCCACCGTCGGCACGGCCTTCCCGCCCTCCTCCGGCCAAGAGCCTGCCGGAATTAATCCGATTCTTCACCGTCTTCCGGGGGCGTCTCCTCCGCGTCCAAACCGCTCATCCACAGGTTCCATTTTTCAATGAAGGCGCGGTCCATCTGGAGCAGCGCATTTTCCTGCTGGGCGGGGGAAATGGTCTCCGTCAGACTGCCGAAAATAAGCAGCGGCTTGGAATACGCATCCGCCAGGGGGGAGAATTCCGCAGGCTGCTTCTGGCGGCATTCCCGCGCCAGGGCATACAGGGAGTTGAACGGTAGCTCGTTCCAGCTGACCTGGTACGCATCACTGCCTTCCCGGCTGTCCTGCGGTTCCACAGTCAGCAGATGCCCCTTCATCCCTGTCAGGCGCACCTTGGAGCCGTCTTTCAGCACCAGGGGTTTTCCAGGTTTCTTTTCCAGGAGAGCGGGCAGAATTTTCTCCATGCGGGTGAACAGGGGCAGCATTTGATCCGTCATTTCCCGGCGCACGGACAGTCTGGCCTTGACGGCGGGGGAGGAAATAACCTTTTCCGCCCCGCCGTAAACGGCGGAGGCCTTTTCAAAGTCCCCGGTTTTTTTCATGACGTCCGCAGCTTCCCGGCAAACGTCTTCATAGCTTCTGGACTGAGCGGCCAGCAGGGTTTCCTTTTTCTTTTCCTCCTCCAGCGCTTTTTGTCTTTCCTCCTCCTTTTTCCTCTCAGCCATCTTCACGGCTTCCGCCGCCTCCCAGTCACGGGCTGTCTGGTACTGCATTCTCAAATGGTCCAGCATTCCTTCCAGCGCAGCATAGGCTGGAGGCATCGCGGACACTTCCCCGATCATCATCTGTTCCCGCAGGAAGTCTGCGGCGGACCGTTTGGCCTCCACTTCCGCCACCGTCTTTTCCGGCATGTCCTGAAGGCGTTTCAGGCGTTCGTACTGGTCCGTATATCTCTTGAGGTTGTTGAGCCAGGCGGAAGCCAGCTCACGGACGTTCCTGTCCCGGTCGTCCGCCGCATCGGCCGCCACCTTGTCCAGAAAAACGCCGTATTCCGGCCATTTACCGGCAAAGTACCAGGATTTCAGCGCCATGCCCACATAGTAATGCACGGCCAGATCGGAGTTGGAACGCAAACCCGGCATTCGGGAAGACCAGTCCCCGGAACTCAAGTACATGACCAGGTTGCCGACGTCCCTGGAGCGTTCCAGTTCCGCAGGGTCCTTGCAGGCCTCCACCTTCCTGCTCAGCTCTTCCAGGCGCTCCACCCCTTCCGGGAACTGGCCGCGCGTCCACATGCACAGAACCTGGTTCAGACCGGCCCAGAGTGAGGTGGAAAGGGGGCAGTCCGGCTGGTCCGCCAGATCCCCGAACATGGCGGCGGCTTTCACCAGGTCTCCCCGGTTCAGGGATTCCTGGGCTTCATTGAACAGCTTGCCGAAGCGGATGCTGCGCTCCAGCCGCGATTCCGCCGCAGCCGTGTCCTCCGGGGTAGTGCCCGTTCCCGCCGTAGGAGTGAGCGCCGGAGGGGGTGTTCCCGGGGAAGCGCCCCTCCCCTTCTGCCATGCCGCCCAGCCCCAGATGCCCAACCCCAGCGCCACTACGGAGGCAACGGAGGAAATGACGATAATGCGGCATTTCCTGCGGCGGACGCGCCGCGCCTCCGCCGCGCGCCGTTCCGACCAGGTGAGGCCGGATTCCTGCATGGCCAGGGTGTATTCCTCCAGGGCCTGTTCCACGGCATCCATCAATTCCGGATAGGAGGAGAACCTGTCTTCCCTGTCAAAAGCCATCAGCCTGTCCACGATGAAGCAGGTCATGGGGGAGACGTCATTGACCACCTGTTCCAGGCGGGGAAGGTTTTTCTTGGTCTCCAGAAGGACATCGGAAGACTGGGAAGCGTCCACGCGGGGGGGAGCGCCCACCAGCAAATGGTACATGGTGGCTCCCAGCGCGTACATGTCCGTCCGGAAGTCTTCTTCTCCCCTCAGCAGCGTTTCCGGAGCTGCGTAATAGGGAGTGACCCATATTTCCCGCTCCACGTCGGATTCACTGTGCAGCAGGGAGAGGCCGAAGTCCACGATCTTGGCGACTCCGTCAGGAGACTGGAGAACGTTGGCGGGCTTGATGTCCCTGTGCATGAGGCCCGCGTTCCAGGCGGCGTCCAGGCCGCGCACGATATCCAGCGTCAGGCGTAGCACCTTGTCCTCCGGCACGCGTTCTTCCGCGGTAATCAGGGCATCCAGGCCGCTGCCCTCCACCAGTTCCATGGCAATGTAAAAAAGGCCCTGGTCGCGCCCCACGGCATAAATCTGCACTAGGTTTTCATGGGAAACCCGCGCCATGATCTGGGCCTCCCGTTCAAAGCGTTCACTGCGCAGGGCATCCCCGGCATAGGTGTCATTCAGCACCTTCAGGGCCACCTCCCGCCCCAGCACGGAATCTTCCGCCCGGTATACCACGCTCATGCCGCCTTTTCCCAGTTTTCCGGTAATCCGGTAGGGGCCCATGCGCGTTTTCACGCGCGTCAGCGCCTGGCAGCCCGGACAGATGGCGTTGGCATACGGAGGCAGTTGGGAAACGTCCATGGCCTGCCCGCATTCCGGGCAATGAACAATGTTGTCTTGCTGGGGATTCATGAACGCAGGGCGTCGGGGCGGGAATCGGAAAAAGGAGGGGCGGGAATCCGGCGCGGCAGAGGCTGTTCAGCGCATCCGGCAAAAGTCCCCCTCCGGATATGAGCAGGGAGGGACCCCATACAGGGTCCCTCCCGCAAATTTCATTCCTCCTGTCAGGAGAGGGCCGGCAGGGAAGCGGCGGCTACGGCCTGGCCGTGGCGCTTGGTCTTTTCATCCGGCACGCGGAGCTGGATCTTCAGCTCGGGGAATTCGGTGCGCAGCACTTCCTCCGCCTTGTCAATGATGATCTGGCCGCCGTCTCCGGAAGCCACACGGCCCAGGAAGAGCAGGTTGCGGATATCATAGAACCTGGCGTAGTGGGCAATGGCATAGCCGAAGTGCACGCCGATGGTTTCATAAATCTTGCGGGCGCGTTCGTCGCCTTCCGCCATGGCGGCCTGAACCTTTTTGAGCTGTTCCGGGAAGGGCATGCCTTCAAACTGGAAGCCGGCGCGGGGAGCCAGACGGGCTACGGCCTGCTGGGAGAAGTAGAGGGCGCCTACGCCCATGTCCTTGGACCATTCGTCCACGCCGCCTTCTTCCGAGTAATCCACGGGAGCGAAGGCCAGTTCATTCAGCCAGGGCTTGATGTGGCCTTCCGGGTCCACGTAGCCGGCGGCTTCGGATGTGCCCATGGCTACGCCGAGCACGGCGTTGTCGTTCATGCCCATGGCTCCGGCGAGGGCGGTGACTTCACCGTCGTTCACCACTTCAAAGGGGATGTTGTTCCACTTTTCCTTCTGGAGGGTGCGGAACACCTTGCCGAGGGTCTTTTCAATGTCTTCCTGGCTGACGCCGCGGAACAGGGAGGAGGTGCGCACCTCGCTGTTGATGATGACGCCGGCGGAGGAACCGCCGATGGCGTCCACCCGCGGAAGGTGGGCTGCGGCGCGTTCCAGGGAGTCCTGGATGCCTTCAATGTGGTACTGGGGATCCTTCTGGAAATAGGGGTCCCAGACCACTTCTTCGGAATACACCACTTCTCCGTTCACCACGGCGGCGCATTTGCGGTCGGAACCGCCCAGGTCGAAGCCGATGCGGTAGCCGTCCAGGTTGCGGCCCAGGGTCATGGAGCCGGAATATTCCTCAGGCAGTTCTTCCACGGACACCTTCTTCACTTCAATGGGGGAGCCGTAAATCTTCTTGCCGATGAAATCCCAGTCGAATTCGCGGGCGCCGCCCTTGCAGTAGCGGGAGGCCAGCATGTCCGCAATAGCGTCATCCCCGGCGACGAGGATGATATTGCCGCCCTTCTGCCACAGCAGGAATTTCACGATGCGTTCCACATAGGTCTCATTCAGGGCAACGTTTTCTCCGGTGTGGGGAAGGAGCTTGCCGGACCAGCGGAAGCAGGTCCCGTCATTGCGGGTCAGAGCGATGTCCACTTGATGAGAAGCGGGATCGGCGGCGGCTTTGGCCTCAAAGGCTTGATTCCAAAGAACGGCCGGCACGAAGCCGGGGTCCAGCACAGGCGTGATTTTGGGTTGAATATTCATGGCAATAATCCGTTGGAAATGTAGCATACCCGCTTTTCTTTGAAAAGTATTCATTCCCTTCCTTCATGATTTTTTTTGCGGAGTACGGGGCGATAGCTCACTTTCTGCTGGAAAATCACCGTGTTTTCACTAAAGAAGCAGGTGTCCTTATTCCGGCGTGGCGCTCCGGAAGGGCGGCCTATTCCACGCATACCTGTTTCATGAATGAATTAACGGACCAGCTTATTACCCTGTTCTCCTCCGCCCTGATTGCCGTCATGTTCATCGCCGTGGCGGTGGGCATCTTCCGCCAGGCCCATGCGCCGAACATCCAGCGCCCCCTGAAATGGCACATCCCCGTGGACCATCTGGACATGCTGGACATCGCCATGTGCGGCATCATCGTCCTGTACTTCAGCCTGGGCGCCCTGATGGCTGCGGCCACGCCTCCGGGAGCCTCCGCTCCGCCCACCACTACAAACATGGAGCTGGACGGCTACAAGATTTTCAACGGCACCTGCCTGAACCTCATCCTGGCCTTCGTCCTGCTGGTGCGCATGTTCCACACAGGCAGAATGGAGGCGCTAGGGCTGAAAAAACATTCCCTGAAAGCCCTTCTTTATGCCCCCGTGGCGGGCTATCTGCTGGTGCTGGTCATCCACTTCCTGCTGGACAGGGCGGGCCTGTTCCAGTGGATTGAACAGGTCACGCACGCTCCGGCGGAGCAGTCCATCGTCTCCGTGCTGCGGCATTCCAGCGATATTCCCCTGGTTGTGGTCATCTGCTTCAGCGCCGCCATCGCGGCCCCGCTGGTGGAGGAACTCATCTTCCGCGGCTACCTGTACCCAATCATGAAAAAGTACACGGGCGCCTGGTTTGCGCTGGTCACCACGTCCCTGCTCTTCGGCATCATCCACGTCAGCCTGGTGCCCTTCATTCCGCTGGCAATCTTCGGGGCCATGCTGGTGCTGCTGTACGAATACACGGGCTCCATCTGGACGCCCATCATCGCCCACTGCATTTTTAACACCGCCACTCTCATCAACATCCTGTATCCCGGCGTTCTCCTTCCCTATGGAACCTGATCCCACCATCCGGCAGACGGGGGAGGACGCGCTGGTGGCCCGGCTCCTGCCCCTGATGCCCTCCAACGCCTTCCTGGTCACGGGACCGGGGGACGATTGCGCCGTGACCCGGAGCTCCGGAAACCGTCAATTGCTCCTGAAAACGGACTGCGTGGTGGAAGGCATGCACTTCCTGCCTGGAACGGATCCCGAACTGATCGGCAGGAAGGCGCTGGCTAGGGCCGTCTCAGACATAGCGGCCATGGGCGGCACACCGCTTCACGCGCTGGTGACCCTGTTCGTGCATGCGGACCGCCCCGTCTCCCAGGTGGAAGGAATTTACCGGGGAATGGGACGGCTGGCACGGCAATTCGGCATCAGCATTGCCGGAGGGGAAAGCTCCGGACTGCCGGAAGACGGCCTCATCATCAGCGTGGCCCTCACCGGAGAGGTTGCGGAAGGGAAAGCCGTCCTGCGCAGCACGGCGCGCGCGGGAGACCTGCTCGCCGTCACGGGCGTGCTCGGCGGCAGCTTTCCCACGGGGCACCATCTTTCCTTCATTCCACGGGTCAGGGAGGGCGGCGTACTGGCCGCCTCCGGCTTGGCCACCGCCATGATGGACCTTTCCGACGGTCTGGGAACCGACCTTCCACGGCTGGCCGCGGCCTCCGGACTGGGATTCCGCATTCATGCAGAACTCCTTCCCGTGCGCCCGGGCTTCACCGCGGCGCAGGCCGCAGGAGACGGGGAGGATTACGAGCTGCTGGTCACGTTCCGTCCCGGCGACCGGGAGCGGGTTGCCCGGCTGGCCGCGGAGCATTTCCCGGAAACGCCCTTCACCGTTATCGGGGAAATGACGACGGAACCCTCCTCCGCCCTTCCGTCAGGCTACAGGCATTTCAACTAGCCGGATAAGGGAAAAACCGGACCGGAAACCGGCAAAAAACGCCTGCGGAACTATTCCGCCGCCTTCTCCTCTTCCCTCTCCCGCTGCATATAGGGCAGCAGCTGTTCGTACGTGTCCTTCCCCATGTAGCGCTTGATGGAACGCTCCGGAGACTTGAAAATGTCCACCAGGATCAGGCAGTCCAGCACATCGCCGAAATGCTTGTCCACGCTGAAGGACAGGATTTTTCCGTTCAGCTTCAGGTACTGGCGCAGCAGCACGGGAATTCCCTTGCCGTCCTCCTCAATGTCCGCCACGAGCTGGGAGAGCCCCTGGGCGTCCGTCAGGCCAATGGGCAGGATACAGGATTCCGACCTTTTCAGGTCCGCCTTGCGGGGCGGATTGTAGGCTTTCACCTCATGCACCAGCACGGAGTCCATTTCATGCGCCTTCAGGTAGGAGACGATGAGGGCACGGGAAAGGTTGGTGTAATCACGGGAGATGCTTACCGTGCCGAACAGGTAGCGGTAATGGTGGTTGCGGGCCATGAACTGGCCGATGCCCTCCCAGATGAAGCCGAGGGCCAGCGGCCTTTTCTGGTATTCCGGCACGATGAAGGCGCGTCCCATTTCCAGGGAGCGGTCCAGCACCTTCAGGGCGGCGGGGGTAAAGGAGAAATATTCCCCGTTATACAGCCCTTTCACGCCGTAGCGGGCGATGATCTTGTCCGTCTCCCCCATGCGGTAGGCTCCTGCAATCTTCCGGTGGGTCCTGTCCCACAGGAACAGGTGCTTGTAATGGTTGTCGTACGTGTCCAGGTCGCACGCCTTGCCGGAGCCCTCCCCCACCTGGCGGAAGGTGTATTCCCTCAAGCGCCCTATTTCAATCAGGATATTGGGGATTTGCAGGGCGTCCGCCACGTACACGTCCCAGTCTCCGTTCTCCTGGCGGGCATGCAGGCATTCCGCGGGCAGCGCATCAATCTCCGCCTGCATGTCCTGCACGGAAACGGGCGGAATCAGTGCGGCCATCTTCGCCTTCCGGTCCTTCCTGTGCACATGGGGACGGCGGCTCTTTTCATAACTCTTGCCCAGCAGGTAGGTGCGCAGGCGCAGATGGGAAACCAGGGCTTCATCGGAATCATACTGCCCAAGCTGGCTGAACGGAATGGGCTTGCCCACCACGATGCGGTGCGTACGGCGCCCGTCACGCCCCACTTCACGGGGAAGGAAGGCCACGCGCGCCTTGCGGTTGATGAGGGAAACGCCCTGGAACAGCAGGCTGTTGCGCCCCGGAAAATGCACGGGAACCACTGTCGCCTTCGTCATGCGGATGATGGCGGCGATGTTCGCGTTCCAGGGATCGTCCGTCACCCTCTTGTGAGCCAGGGAAAAGCTGGAAGCCGTGCCGGCAGGGAAAATGCCCAGCACGCCGCCCTTCCGCAGCCAGGAGATCATCTTGCGCATGCCGGAGAGATTCTTGCGCTTGGCGTTCTCATCCTCGTACACGTCCACTTTGATCAGCCAGGGTTCCAACTCCTGGCACAGGGAAAGCTGTTCGTTCGCCAGAATGCGGACGTCCTCCCTCACGCGGGTGAGCAGCTCTCCGAACATGATGCCGTCCGACAGGCCGTGCGGATGGTTGGCGACCACGACCACCGGCCCCTTCTTGGGGATATTTTCCAGATCCCCCGGGCGCAGTTGCAGCTTCAGGTTCAAATGTCTGGAAGCAAGCTGGAAGAAATTCTCCGGAGAACCGGATTCCTTGTCGCGCACGATCTTGTCGTACGCCTTGTTCAAGCGTTCCAGGCCCAGCAACTTTTCGGCGGACGCGGCCACCAGGGCGGGAAGGCGCGTATTCTCGTCCAAAATGTCTCTGATGTCCACCATCTTCGGGTGTTTAAGTTGGGCCATGCCCCGCTGTATAACGGATTTACAGGAAAAAGTGAAACTCTTTTTGCACGGGCCGCCGGAACGCAGTCTTGATTTCCACGGGGCGCAAAGCTACAATCCAAGCGGCTTTAGCCCCCATTTCCAACATAGAAGACACTCATGCATCCAGCCATCGCCATTGACGGTCCCGCCGCATCCGGAAAATCCACCGTCGCCAAGCTCATCGCGGACCGCCTCGGCTACACGTTCATCAACACCGGGGCCATGTACCGGGCCGTCACTTGGTACATGCTGGAACAGGGCATCGACCCTGCGGACACGGCCGCCGTGCTGGAAGCGCTGTCCTCCGTTCCCCTCTCCTTCGGAAAGGACGGCAGCCGCTCCGTGGTCCTGTGCGGGAAACGCGTGCTGGGTGAAGAACTCACGCGCCCGCAGGTTAACGACCACGTCTCCACCATCGCGGCCATTCCGGAAGTGCGCTCCCTGCTGGTGGAACGGCAGCGGGAATACAACCGCCGGGAACCCGTGGTGATGGAAGGCAGGGACATAGGCACCGTGGTATTTCCGGACACGCCGTTCAAGTACTTCGTCACCGCCTCCGAGGAAGTGAGGGCCTCCCGCCGCGCCGCGGAAGGCCTGACGGACTCCATTGCGGAACGGGACCGCAAGGACTCCTCCCGCGCCACCGCCCCGCTGGCCCAGGCTCCGGACGCCCTGCTGGTGGATACGTCAGACATGACGATCGACCAGGTCGTCCGTTTCATTACCGACAACATTCAACAAAAACTCTCCGCCAGATGAACTCCTTCTACTGGGTTTTCTACACGCTCTTTAAAAGCATTTCCAAAGCCTTCTTTTCCTGGAAAGTCGTCAACCGGGAAAAGCTCATTGAAGACGGCCCCGTGCTCATCGTCAGCAACCACCAGAGCTTTCTGGACCCGCCCATGCTGGGCATCTCCTATGAGGACGGCATCTATTTCTTTGCCCGCAAGACCCTGTTCCGGGGCATTTTCAAATGGGCGCTTCCGCTTTGCCTGGCCATCCCGATCGACCAGGAAAACCCGGACGCCGCCAGCCTCAAGCACGTCATCCGCCTGCTGAAATCCGGCAAGCGCGTGCTCGTCTTCCCGGAAGGTTCCCGCACTCCGGACGGTGAAATCCACGACGGCATGGGGGGCATCGGCCTCATTCTGAGCAAGACGAAGGTTCCCGTGCAGCCCCTGCGCATCAGCGGAGCCTATGAAGCCTTCCCCATCGGCGCCCGGTTCCCCAAACTCCGCCCCGTCACGGTCACGGTGGGGGACCCAATCCCCTTTACTCCTGCGGAACTTAACGCCAGGGGAAAAGAGGCGTACCAGCATTTGACGGACAGGATCATGGACGCCATCCGCGCCCTCCCTGCGGAATAATCCCTCCTTCCCCTGCCCCATGATCTCCAGGCTGAAATTAATGGACTTCCGCTGCTACGGAAGCTTCTCCTGGCAGATTCCGCAGCAGGGGGCCATCATCCTGGGAAACAACGCGCAGGGAAAAACCAGCCTGCTGGAGGCCGTCTGCTTCCTGCTGCGCCTGCAATCCCCGCGCACCGCCCGGCCCGGCCCGCTGGCCGCTCACGGAAAGCAGGCCTTCGGCATCCGCGGAGAGCTGACGGGGCAGGCCCGGCGCATCCTGTGGACCCCGGACGCTCCGGACCTCCGCGTCAACGGAGAGCCGCGCAAGGACCAGCGCAGCTATCTGGCGGACAGCTACCCCGTGGTATGGATGGGGAATGACGATCTTTCCCTGGTGCAGGCCGGAGCGGACGCCCGCCGGAAATACATGGACTTTCTGGGCAGCCAGTGGCACCCCGGCTACAGGCTGGCCCTGTTCAGCTACCGGAGGGCGCTGAAAACGCGCAACTACCTGCTCAAGCACAGGCACAGGGACAAGCTGCAGCTGGACGCCTACACGCGCCAGCTGGCCCTGCACGGCACGGAACTGAAAAGCCTGCGCGCCAGCCTGCTGACGCTGCTGGCCCCCCACATCACCCTCGCCTACCGCAGCATCGGCGGACGGGAGGAACAGGTGGCCGTGGCCTACCGCGCCTCGGAGGAAGGGGACCTGTATGAACGGCTGTGCGCCGCCGTGGACCGGGACATCCGGTACGGGCAAACCCAGAACGGCCCCCACCGGGACGACCTGGACATCACGCTGAACGGCAGGAGCGCCGCACAGTTCGCCTCTGAAGGGCAGCAGCGCACCGTCGCCATCTCCATGAAGCTGGCCCAATCCTCCCTGCTCACGGAAGAAACGGGGCATACGCCCATCCACCTGATTGACGACGTCTTCGGGGAGCTGGACCCCACGCGCCGGGTGGCCTTTCTGCAATCGCTCCCGGCGGACGCGCAAAGCCTCATCACCACCACCCATCTGGACTGGCTGCACGATACCCCGTGCCCCCTGCCGTCCTTCCGGCTGGAGGATTCCACGCTCAAACCGCTCTAAACAAACTGAGGAGAATCACGATAAACAAGAATTCACCCCGGCGGCATTTCCGGCACGTTATTCCTTCACCCAAACGTTCAGAATCTCCACGATGTACATCTTGTGGAAATCCCGCGCGGCGTACCACTCCGGTACAATGGTCTTGTCCAGAAAGGCTTCCGGATTGAGAGCCTCCGCATAAAGCTTGCGGCATTCCAGCACCAGGCGCGCTTCCGTAAAACTCACGTTGCCGTTCTCCGTTGCGTACGGCGTCAGTCCGGAGGCGGCCACCTTGTCCGTATCCCGTCCGCTCGTGGTGCCGCAAACAGTCAGCGCCTTGTGGTACTCATGGCTGAAGAAGGAAAGCGTGAACTCCTCCCCGGCCTCAATGAAGCCGAAGGTATGGCGCTGGGGACGGATAACCACGAATGCCACGGGCTTCTTCCACATGAAGCCCAGGCCGCCCCAGCTGGCCGTCATCATATTGAAATGCTCCGGCGTTCCAGCCGTCACCAGCATCCAGTCGTGCCCGATCAACTGCATGGCGTTATCCCGAATCTCCTTTGGATCAATCTTTTTCATCGCGGTCTCTAACGTTCGTTCGCGTACCATCCTACACCTCTCCAGCCATATGTCAAAGCCGCGGAGCGGCTGGGATGACGCGGAAAAGGCGTGCCCCGCCCTGCCGGAAACACCCTTCCTTTGGAGTTGCATTTCCGGATTGGCGGCCCTAGCATTTCCGGGATGAACTATACCGCGCTGGAAGACAAGCTGGGTTACCGTTTCAAAAACCCGGACCTGCTCGTGCAGGCCCTCACCCACCCCAGCACGGACAGCAAGCCGGAAACGCGCCGGACATATGAACGGCTGGAATTCCTGGGCGACGCCATTTTACAGCTTGCCGTCACACAGTACCTTTACCGCCACATGCCCCAGTCTCCGGAAGGGGAGCTGACCCAACTGCGCGCCCGCACCGTCAGCCGCGCCAATCTGGGCAAATACGGCTTCATCCTGGGGCTGGACAAATATATTGCCTTGGGAAAAGGGGAGGAACGGGCCGGAGGACGGGGAAAAAACTCCATCATCGCCAACACGTTTGAATCCGTCTTCGGAGCCATGTCGCTGGACTCCGACTATGAAACGGCCAAGGCCGTGGCCCTGCGCGTTCTTCATGAAGCGCTGGACTCCGCGGCCAGCCACCCCAAGGAAATCAACCCCAAGGGGGAACTCCAGGCCATTCTTCAGGACATCCTGCCCGAAACTCCTTCCTATGAAACGGAAGAAAAAGGGCAGAGGGACGCCGAAAACCGTTTTCACTCCCGCGTTTTCTGGCATGGACACGCCATCGGTTCCGGCCATGGAGCCAGCAAGCGGAAGGCGGAAGTGGCCGCCGCCGCGGACGCCCTGGCCGCCAAAGCATGGCTCCGCATTACCGTGTAACCTTCAATGGGACGGGTGGCTATTTTGTCACCCTTAAGCCTTGGACAGCCCTGTGGCTGGTTTGATAGACAGAAGCCGTCTCCGTGAGGAAGAACTTTCCCCGGAAGACCTTCTCACAGACACACACCAACCATAGAAAACAAATGAAAACCTATACTCTCCCCGTCATCGGCATCATGACTCTCGGAGCCGCCGCCTTTGCCGCCGCCACGCCTTCCACGGCATCCACCGGAGACGTTCTGCTGGCCCGCGACAGCTTTTCCACCTGCAAATGGCTCGGCGACCGTTTCAAGTGGTTCAATGCGGAACGGGATCACAAGAATCCCTACATCCAGGAATTCAACGTTTCCCTGCGCATGCAGTACGGACTGGACTGGATTGACCCGAACGGCGAAGGGCGCGTGATGGGTGAAAAGGAAGGCAACGGCCGCCGCTTCAACGACGAATGGCGCCGCTTTCGCGCCGGCTTCAACATGAAGTTCCTGAAAAACTTCAAGCTCAACAACGTCTGGAACATCGGCGGCATGGACGGTCTGGAAAGCTACAACGCGAAAACCAACACCTGGGACACCTCCGACCTGACCTACTCCCTGTATGAACTGAATCTGGAATACAAGGGAGGCCCCGTCACCTACGCCATCGGCAAAATGAAGCCGCGCATCACCGGGGAATACCGCACCTCCTCCTCCGCCATCCTGACCATTGAACGCTCCATGCTGGTCAACCAGCTCCGCTCGGAAACCAACTACGGGTTCCAGGTGAACAATTCCGACAAGAATGACAAGCTCGGCTGGGCCGCGGGCATCTGGATGAACGGCAACGGAGGAACCGGAACCGGCACGTTCAACAACCGCATTGAACCCGCCTTCAACTCCCGGGACAACTGCTTCGTCACCGGCACGCTCAGCTATGATACGTCCAACGACGTTTTCCTGAAAAAAAGCCGCCTGTGGCTGGATTACGCCCATAACTTCACCAACTGGGGCGACGACGCACAAAACAAGGCGTATGAAAAGCTCACCGGCTACGGCTTTAAATCCAAATACCAGGGCACCGGCGCCAAGGACGTGGTGGCGCTGACCTGGGAAGGCTCTCAGGGGGATTTCTCCCTGATGACAGAAGTGATGGCCGGCTTCAACGTCATTGGCATGAAGGCAGGGGCTGAAAACGTCTTCGGCGTGACCATCATGCCGTCCTACAAATTCACCCCCAACTGGGAAGGCGTGGTCCGCTACCAGATGGCGGCGGGCAGCAACGCCGTGAAATGGGAAAAGCGCTATACGCAGAACTCCACCTATTCCGGCACTTCCGACTGCATGCAGGCCCTGTACCTGGGCGTCAACTACTACATTTTCGAATGCAACCCGAACATGGCCAAGATCATGGCGGGCGTTGAATACGCCCATTCCAACGGCACGGACGCCAGCAAGCAGAAAGGCTTCACCGGCTGGAGCTACAACATTGCCTTCCGCACCAATTTCTAAGAAGTTGAGACGCTAAACCACACATTGGGTTCATGGACAGGATGGGAGGCATGGGGTAAAATCCGGCCCATCCTGCCCATTTCTTTTAAAATCACAACCGTGTGTCCGGGAACGTTTCCGATTTCAATGTAATCAGCTTGGGCTGCGCCGTGTATTCGCGGCCTTTTTTCACCAAGCCGCCTGCGCTCACGAGGCCCTGGAGCTTTTCATAAATCCGCAGCCGCAGGATTTCCTCACCGCCCAGGGACATGTGCTTTTGCTTCATCACGATAACGGTACGCTGGAAGATGTCATTGAATTCCAGCATGCCCGCCTCATGAAGAATGATAATAAGCTCATCAGTCACCAAATCCGGTGTCTTGCGCGAGGAACGTGATCTCCTATCCTCCAGCATGATGATAGAATACTATCATGACACACTTCCAGGCGTCAAGTTGATAAGACCTGCGTCATTTTCCGGCAGTATGGGGCGGAAAGGGTATAAAAGGCGGGTGTCCGGAAACCGGATGAGGAAATTTCCCGGAGCGGGAGATGTGTTGTTGATTCGCCCATCCACGGGATTTACTCACCCGGAGGAAGGAAAGAGGCTCTGCAAGAAACGGGGGAAAGGCATGCGTATTATCTGTAATCCGGGCCGTTCGGAACAACAGGCCCTAAATTTCATTTTTGCAGGTATGAATCCGGTCATTTTCAGTCCATACGCAGCCGCGGCGGTTCTTCTGTCTCCTTTTTCCCTGTGGGGCGGGGAAGCCACGTTCATGAGTTACAACGTAAAGAACGGTACCGGCATGGACGGCAAGCGGGATTATGACCGTACGGCGCGGGTGATTGCGGAGGCAAAACCGGATGTCGCGGCCCTTCAGGAACTGGACAGCAAGACAAAAAGGAGCGGCGGCAAGGACACTTTGCAGGAATTGGCCGTAAGGACAAAGTTGACGGGGACGTACGCCAAGGCCATTGATTATTCGGGCGGTTCCTATGGAGTCGGCCTTTTATCCAGGGAGAAGCCTTTGAGCGTGACGCGAATTCCTTTGCCCGGCCGGGAGGAGGCGCGCGTGCTGCTGATGGCCGAGTTCAAGGATTACTGTTTTTGCGTCACGCATTTGTCCCTGACGCGGGAGGATAGCAACGCTTCCATCGACATGATTGCCGCTCTGGCCGCGGAGTGCAGGAAGCCCTTTTTCATTGCGGGAGATTTTAATTTGACGCCAGGCTCGGAACCGATAGCCCGGATGAAGAAGCATTTCATTCCGCTGAGCGATTTTTCCCAAAAAACGTTCCCTGCCGATCAACCGGCGGAATGCATTGATTACATCTGGATGTACAGGGGGAGAAAGGCGGAGGCGTTCAAGATGGCGGAACGCAGGGTGATTGAAGAGCCTGCCGCTTCCGACCACCGCCCGGTCAAGGTGACGGTGCGTTATTAATGCCTTTGGCTCATTAATTGACGGCCCGCGGCGCATTTACGCCGCCCACCAGCAGCACGATTTCCCCCTTGGGGGCACGTTCCGCAAATTCCGCCGCCAGCCGGGAAGCCGGGCCGCGGTGGTAGGTTTCAAAGGTTTTGGTCAGTTCCCTGGCTACGCAGACGGGAACGTCCGGGTCCAGCGCCGCCAGCGCCTGCACGGTTTTGACGATGCGGTGGGGTGATTCATAAAAGATACTGGTATGGGAAGCTTCCACCGCCGCCTGGAGCATGGAGCCCTTCCTGCCGGATTTGACGGGCAGAAAGCCGCCGAAGAAGAAAGCGTCCGTAGGCAGTCCGGACCCCACCAGGGCCGTCACCACGGCAGACGGTCCGGGAAGCACGGTGAAGCTTACTTCCTTTTCCTTGAGCGTCTGAATGAGGCGGTAGCCCGGATCACTCACGCCCGGCATGCCCGCATCACTGATCACGGCAAAGCTTTCCCCGCCGGCGGCACGGGCGGCAATTTCCCCGGCGCGGGATTGCTCGTTGTGGTCGTGCATGCTCATCAGGGGCTTGCGGATTTCATAGTGGGAGAGCAGAAGCCCGGAATGGCGGGTGTCTTCACACGCAATGACGTCCACCTTGCGCAGCACGTCCAGCGCCCGCAGGGTGACGTCCGCCCGGTTGCCGATCGGCACCGGAACGAAGTAAACGCTGTATTCCACTTCCGCCATAAGCACAAATTTTCCGGAGCCGGACAGGTCTAGCCGTTGGTGAGGGTTTCCGCAATGGAGGTGGCTACCAGCCGCGCCGCATAGGAGAGGGCGTTGGTTCGGGCCGTCTGGATGTTGCCCAGGTCAAAGAATTGGCCCACTTCCTCCGCAGAGCTGGCATACAGGACTTTCTGCGTCCTGGCGTCCACCACCCGGTACTTGACGGCCAGGCGCAGGCCCAGCTCCGTACTTTTGTAGGTGTCTTCCCGGCTGGAACGCAACTGGTCGAAGGTGATGGAGTACACTTCTCCTTCCACCCGGATATCCGCATCCGCACCGGTGCTGAGCCGGTAGGTGCCGTCCCGCTGCAGTTCATCCGCCAGCGCGCCGGTCACCAGCGTGGCGGCGCGGGGTTCCAGGGAGTTGTTGGCAAAGAGGCACACCTTGACGGTCTGCGCAAATTCCAGCTTGGGCGGCTTGGTGCCGCCGAGCTGGTAGCCGCAGGAACCGGCCAGCAGGCACAGAACGGGCAGAAGAAGTTTGAAGACGATCCGGATACGGTTCATGCGGACGTAGAGTTCCTGTTATCTGCTGGTGACGCCCAGTTTTTTCAGGCGTGCCTTCGCCTTGGCGGCGGCGGCGGGATTGACGCTGCCCTTGGAGGCCACTTCCTGGTAGCAGAAGATGGCCGCATCGGTGTCTTTCATCTTGGTCAGGTAGTATTCCGCCACTTCCAGCTGCTGGGCCACCAGCTCACGCTTCATGGCGGCCAGGTCGGAACGGGCGGCTCCGGCGCGGGCGCTGTTGGGGTAGCGCTGGAGGTAGTCTTCATACGCTTCCTGTGCGCGGGCCACATTGACGTGGTTGCGGTCGCCGTCCGCGGCGGCCTGGCGGTACAGGGTGGCTATCTGGAGCTGGGCCGTGGGGGCCAGCGGAGAGTGCGGATGGTTGTCCACCAAGTTCTGATACGCCTCAATGGCCTCCTTCATCTGGCCGCGGGCGGCCAGGTAGCTGCCCAGCACGTTCATTGCCTGCGGGGCGGTAGGGGCGTACGGGGCGTTGTCACGCACGTGGTTCAGCCATTCCGTAACGTTCTTGGGGTCCATCCGGACGTCAAACATCCACAGTACGCGGTTGGTCAACGCGCCGCTCGCCGCGCCGAAGGCCATTTCCTTCTGCCGTGCCATGGCCTGTTTGTACAGGGGGCTGTCCGGGTGGCGGTCAATGAGCTTCTGGTACTGGTCAAACGCATCCGCGGGTTCCTTGCGGGCCTCATAGAGTTCCGCCATCCTGAACCGGGCCTGCGGCGCCTCCCTGGAAAGAGGGTGCTTTTCCACCACGCGCCTGTATTTCTTGATCGCGCCGGAGAGGTCGTTTTTCGCTTCCTTCGCCCTGGCTTCCTGCATCAAGGCAATCGCCTGCTGGTCCACCATGCGGACGGTTCCAGGGGGCGGGGGCGCTTCCGAAGAGCACTGGCACAGCACCAGCGTTCCGGAGACGGCGGCCATCATGACAAGCAGCTTTTTCACATTCATGACTTTACAGCAGAAAAAGAGGGCGCGTCAACCCGGTGAACGCAGATTGACGCGCAAAAAAGAGTTAGTGTCCCTTGCCGTATACGGCTTCAGCATCAAAAACGACGCCGCCGTCCGCTTCACGCAGCGTGACGGGTTCCCCCTGGGGCTGGGCCTTCAGCTCGTCGCCGAAGGGCACGGAACGGTAGAAGCAGGAGTGGTGCCCGGTGTGGCAGGCTCCGGCGCCGCACTGGTCCACCAGCACGATCAGGGCATCCTGGTCACAGTCAATCAGGATTTGCTTCACTTTCTGCACGTGGCCGCTGGTCGCGCCCTTGTGCCAGATTTCCTGGCGGCTGCGGGAGTAGTAAACGGCTTCCCCCAGCTCCATGGTCATGCGCAGGGATTCCGCGTTCATGTAGGCCAGCATCAGCGGTTCATGGGTAACGTGGTCCATGGCGAGGGCCGGAATCAGGCCGTTCTGGTCAAATTTGGGGGCGAATTCCACGCCTTTTTCCACATTCACCTTGCCGCGGTCGGCAAAGACAATCCGGGATGAGATGTCGTTTTGTTCCATAACCGGCCCCCTTAGTACATGAAATATCCGACATATACCAATCTTTTCTGTTGCCCTGACGCAACGAAATGTTTTCATAGGGAGCGTATGGCATTCACGGCATCCCAAGCGTTCGACCTGCTCCGCACCGCCTTCTCCCGCAACCGGCTTCCCCATGCCCTGCTCATTGTGGGAGACGAGCACCAGGGAGCCTCCCGCCTGATCCTTCAATTGCTGGAGCTGATGAACGGCATCCGGGCGGACCACCTGGACGGCGTGCGGGACGAGTATTGCCGCCTGGTGCGCCCCAAGTCCAAGTCGCGCCGCATCCTGCGGGATGACATCCGCGCGGTGGAACCTTTCCTCCAGCAGCGCGCGGCGGAGGGAAAATGGAAGATAGCCGTGTTCATGGATGCGGAGCGCATGAATGACGAGGCCGCCAACGCCTTCCTGAAAACCCTGGAGGAGCCGCCCAGCCAGTGCCTGCTCATTCTGTCCACCTCCCAGCCGGACCAGCTTCTCCAGACCATTATTTCCCGTTGCGTGCGCGTCAACCTGCTGCAATCCGCGGAGTTCAGGCTCACCCCCATCCAGGAGGCCCTGCTGCCCCACTGGCTGGAGACCTGCCGCAATCTGGACAATGACCTGGCCGCGCTGGCCTTCCGCAGCAAGTTCGTGGACGTCATGACGGAGGCCAAGGCCGCCATCACCAAAAACCTGAACCAGGCCCTGAAGGATGAAGCGAAGGAAGCCGCCCAGGGCACGGATACCTCCGACTGGGAGTCCCGCAACAAGGACGCGAACACCGCCCAGATAGAGACGGAATACCTGGAACAGCGCAACCAGGCCCTGGAATTGCTCATCAGCTGGTTCGGCCAGGCGGCCCTGATCGCCTCCGGCGCTCCGGAGGTCACGCCGATTCATCCGGAGGTGCGCACGCTGTCCGCACAGATGCCCGTGAACGAATTGCTGAAGCGCATGGAAGCCCTCAACAGGCTCCGCGACGATTTGAATTTCAACATTCATGAAGCCCTGGCGCTGGACGTCCACCTGCTGGCCGCCGTCGGGTCTTCCTGAATGAAGACTCCCTCACCTCCCCTACCCCATTATGACCTACTACTCCCGTCTGCTGTTGTCAGCCGCCGTCTTCCTCGGCTGTTCGCCCGCCGTCCGCGCCGTCACCCCGGAAGAAGGGAGGCGCATCTACCTGGAAGCAAAGGAAGGGAATGCGGAATCCCAGTACCGTCTGGGCCTCTGCTTCCTGAAAGGAGACGGCGTCAAGCGCAGTCCCTCCCAGGCCAAATTCTGGTTTTCCAAGGCGGCCAGGCAGGGGCACCGCACGGCGGAACGCTCCCTGCGCCTGATTCCCAAAAAGGCTCCGCTGCCCGTGGACCCTTCCGCCGACCGCGCCACCCGGGAGAAGAAGGGGCTGGAATTGTATGAATACCTGTACAAGCTGAAGGATTACAGGCCCGCTCGGGAGAGCACAACCACCTCTGTCACCATCAACGGCAAGAGGAAGTATGACAAGCTGCCGGAAGAGGGAACAAAGCCGGAGCTTTCCAAAGTCAGCGCTTTCATCCGCGCCGGGGCGGACGTGAATTACCAGGGGGAGGGCATCAGGGGGGATAATTCCTGCGCGCTGGCCCTGGCGCTGGACATGCAGTTTTTTGAATTGGCGGACCTCCTGATTGCCAACGGGGCGGACGTCAATCTGGAAATAGGCCGGTCCGACGAGTATAAAAACGCCTCTTCCTCCCTTCTTTCCAGGCATTATTTCAATCCCAGAGCTCCGCAGGCAGCCTATCTGCTGGAGCACGGGGCGGACCCGGATTACGTGTGCAACGACGGCAAAACCCTGCTGATTTCCGCCGCCAGGTACGGGAATGAGGAGAGTATCAGGTTCCTGCTGGAAAACGGTGCGGACCCCAATAAACCCAACGGCAAGCCGCGGCTAGGCCATTACAAGCCGGCCAATTCGGAAACAGCCCTGTGGGTGCTCGCGGACGTTTCCGGCCTTCAGGAAAATTCCATAAACGCCGCCGCCAAATTGTTGATTGAGCACAAGGCGGACGTGAATTTCCGCGCCAGGGGCGGGGCCACTCCCCTGGACCGCGCCATCGCCACCGGAAAGAGCAGCCTGGCGCGCATCCTGAAAGAAGCGGGGGCCAAAACCTCCAGGGAATTAGACGGCAAGTAAGGCGCGGAAGCTCAGCCTTTTTCCCCTCCCTGCCGGAGTCGGGAGAGGATGACTTCCTCATAGGCGCGGAATTTCTGCTCATACGTCAGCCGCGCCGCCGCCGGGCTGGTGGAGGGCATCTGGATGATGGCAGGGGTTTCCCGGAGGAATAGTTCCGGAAAATACCGCTTGAGGTATTTATGGGAGGCGGTGCCGTTGCAGCAGACGGTGCCGATGCCGGGGAAACATTCCAGCAGGGCGGCAATGTCATTGGGCTGTTCCTGGGAGATGTGCTGGTCCAGGCTGCCGGGCCTGACGCCGGAGGCCACCACGTCCCACAGCCCCACCCCGCCCCGGTTGAGCAGGGACAGGCGTTCCCCATACGGCAAGGAGGGGTCAAAACCCAGCAGGGTTCCCATGATGTTCCAGAAGGCGTTGCGGGGATGGGCGTAATACTGGGCCTGCCGCAGGGATTCGTCTCCCGGCAGGGAGCCGAGCACCAGCACGGAGCATTCCGGCGTGACGGAGGGAGGGAAGGAGCATTTCTTCACGGCGGGAGGAGGTCAGGGGTTCTGCATGCCGGAGTATCTGCGCACCTCCTTGATACCCACCTCCTGCCGGAGCAGGGAGGAGAGCCACGGATGGCTTCCCACCGCGGGGGCCAGATTGAACCGCTCCGGCCTGGTGATGCGCGTGAAGATGACGCGCCTGATTTGGGATTTGGGCACTGTCTTGGCTCCGTAGCCGTCCGGCATGTTGGAGGACCAGAAGGTGACCGTGTCCCCGCCGTCCTTCACCAGAACGGTCAGGTGTCCGGATTCCCGGCGGCCGATGTGGTCCGTCCAGAATATTTTCATGAAGTCTCCGGGACGGGCCTTCCGCCAGTCTTCAAAGTTGACGCCGGCTCCCAGCCTGTGCACCAGCACGGCCAGGCCGGGACCGTTGGCGTTCGCCCAGCCCCACGGCCCTTCGCCGTCATGCTGGCCCAGGCGGGGAATGAGGGCCAGCCAAGCACGCTCGGAAATAACGGGCTGCGGCTGGGCGGCGTCCCATAATTGCAGGGATTTTAAAAGGAGCAGGTAGCAGGCGGAGGAGCAGAAGGAAGGGGTGGCCTCCCGGAGAAGGAAGACGGGACGGCGCGTGCGGGGGTCCCAGCGGCAGGTTTTCTGCGCCAGGGCTTCCATGGCCTCCCTGTTGGTTTTGTAGCCTCCGCCAGTCCGGAATTGGGAAAGTCCGGCGCGCAGGGACTGGTACCATGCGGCCTCACCCGGAGTCATGGCCGCACCCCGGCCCGCGGGGGCGCGTTCCGCCGCCGTCACGGCTGCCGGCCACAGCAGCCCAAGGCAGCAAATCAATATCAGGGCATTCCTCATCCTTGTCCCACAGGGTATACGGGCGGCGAAAAATATCAAGGGCGGATTGCGCGCGCAACGCTGTACGGAAAGGGAAAAAGGCCATAGCCTTTTCCCCGGAATTCCTGTTGTTTTGTCTGGACTTATCGCAGAACGTCCCTTACTGTGCGTCAGGTCACGCGCCGGGTATGCGGAGCGGAGAGGCAACGCACCTTGGGCGGACCTTGTTTCCGGTATTTATTTTTAACCACCACGGACCACATAGAGGCATCATACCATGGCAAAACGCGAAGACATCCGCAAAATCCTCATCATCGGCTCAGGCCCCATCATCATCGGCCAGGCCTGCGAGTTCGACTACTCCGGCACCCAGGCCTGCAAGGCCCTGCGCGCTGAAGGCTACGACGTCGTTCTGGTGAACTCCAACCCCGCCACCATCATGACGGACCCCGGCATGGCGGACCACACCTACATTGAGCCCCTGACCGTGGACCGCATCACGGCCGTGATTGAAAAGGAACGCCCGGATGCCCTGCTGCCCAACCTCGGCGGCCAGACGGCCCTGAACCTGGCCTCCAAGCTGAATGAGGAAGGCATCCTGAAGCAGTACAACGTGGAAGTCATCGGCGTGGACCTGGAAGCCATCGCCCGCGGTGAAGACCGCATCATTTTCAAGGAAACCATGGACAAGATCGGCGTGCCGGTGGCCAAGTCCGAACCCGTCTATACCGTGGAGGAAGCGGAGAAGGTGGCCGCCGAGCTGGGCTACCCCGTCGTGCTCCGCCCCGCCTACACCATGGGCGGCACGGGCGGCGGCATCGTGTACAACGTGGAGGAACTGCGCCAGATCGTCCCTCGCGGCCTGGCCGCCTCCCTGATCAACCAGGTGCTGGTGGAGGAATGCGTGCTGGGCTGGGAAGAACTGGAACTGGAAGTCGTGCGCGACGCCAAGGGCCAGAAGATCACCGTCTGCTTTATTGAAAACGTGGACCCCATGGGCGTGCACACCGGGGACAGCTTCTGCGTGGCCCCCATGCTGACCGTTCCGCAGGACGTGCAGGACAGGCTTCAGGACTACTCCTACCGCATTCTGGACGCCATCGGCGTCACGGGCGGCACGAACGTGCAGTTCGCGCACAATCGGGAGGACAACCGCATCATCGTCATTGAAATCAATCCCCGCACGTCCCGCTCCTCCGCCCTGGCCTCCAAGGCCACTGGCTTCCCCATCGCCTCCGTATCCACCAAGCTGGCTTCCGGCATCACGATGGACGAGCTGCCCTACTGGCGCAAGGGTTCCCTGGAAAAATACGAGCCTTACGGCGACTACGTAGTCGTCAAATTCGCCCGCTGGGCCTTTGAAAAGTTCCCGAAGGCCTCCGACAAGCTGGGCACCCAGATGAAGGCCGTGGGTGAAGTGATGAGCATCGGCCAGAACTTCAAGGAAGCCTTCCAGAAGGCCGTGCGCTCCCTGGAAATCGGCCGCGCCGGCCTGGGCCGCGTGAAGAAGCTGGAAGCCCTCACTACGCCGGAACTGCGTGAAAAGATCACGTACGGCAACAGCGAACGCTTCTTCCAGATTTACGAACTCCTGCGCCGCGGCGTGACCGTGGAGGAAATCGTGAAGCTGACCCGCATCACTCCCTACTTCATTGAACAAATGAAGGAGCTTGCGGACTTTGACTTCTCCCTGGACGGGCAGGCCTGGAATTCCCTTCCCGCGGAAACCCTGCGCCAGGCCAAGAAGATGGGCTTCTCCGACAAATACCTGGCCCAGATTTTCGACGTGCCTGAAAAGGCCGTCCGCACCCGCCGCCAGGAAAACGGCATCACGGCCACCTACCGCATCGTGCCCGTCAGCGGCGTAGAACACGCGGAATACTACTATTCCACCTACAGCGGCGCGAAGGATGAAGTGCCCGTGAACGACAAGAAGAAGATCATGATCCTGGGCGGCGGTCCCAACCGCATCGGCCAGGGCATCGAGTTCGACTACACCTGCGTGCACGCCGCCTTCACCCTGCGGGACAACGGGTATGAATCCATCATGGTGAACTGCAACCCGGAAACGGTCTCCACGGACTTTGACACGGCCAACAAGCTGTACTTTGAACCCGTGACCGTGGAAGACGTGCTGGCTATTTACGAGAAGGAAAAGCCGGAAGGCGTCATCGTCCAGTTCGGCGGCCAGACCCCGCTCAACATCGCCCAGGCCCTCAAGGACGCCGGCGTGAAGATCATGGGCACCCAGCCGGAAGGCATCCGCCTGGCGGAAGACCGAGAATATTTCCGCGAACGCATGATCGCCCTGAACATCCGCCAGCCGGAAAGCGGCACCGCCCGCTCCCTGGAAGAAGCCGTGGAACTGGGCCGCCGGATCGGCTACCCGGTGATGGTGCGCCCCTCCTTCGTGCTGGGCGGCCGAGGCATGGAAGTCATTTACGATGAAGAAAACCTGAAGCGCTACGGCGTGGAGGCCATCCAAGTCAGCCCGGAATACCCCATGCTGATCGACCGCTTCCTGGACAACGCCATTGAAGCGGAAGTGGACGCGCTGGCCGACGGCACGGATACCTTTGTAGCCACGGTCATGGAACACATTGAACTGGCGGGCATCCATTCCGGAGACTCCGCCTGCGCCATTCCTCCCGTGACGATCGCCCCCAAGCACGTCCGCACCATTGAGGAACACGCCGCCAAGATCGCCAAGGATTTCCAGGTGAAGGGCATCCTGAACGTGCAGTTCGCCATCTGCGATGACGAGGTGTACATCATTGAAGCCAACCCCCGCGCCTCCCGCACGGTGCCCATCGTCTCCAAGGTGACGGGCATTTCCATGGCGCGCCACGCCACGGAAATCATGCTGGGCAAGAAGCTCAAGGACCTGGGGCTGAAGCCGCGCGCCTGCCGCTTCATCGGCGTGAAGGAAGCCGTCTTCCCGTTCAACATGTTCCCGGAAGTGGACCCCGTCCTGGGACCGGAAATGCGCGCCACGGGTGAAGTCATGGGCATTGCGGACAACTTCGGCATGGCCTACTACAAGGCCCAGGAAGCCGCAGGCTGCATCCTGCCCACCTCCGGCAAGGTGCTCGTCACCGTTTCCGACCGCGACAAGAAGTTCATTGAATCCATCGCCCGGGACCTCATCTCCCTGGGCTTCAAGATCGTCTCCACCGGAGGCACCGCGGAATACCTGCGCAGCCAGGGCGTGGAAACGGAAGTGGTCAACAAGCTGCATGAAGGGCGCCCGAACCTGGGCGACATGATCACCAACAAGCAGATTGACCTGATCATCAATACTCCGGTGGACCGCACCAGCATGATTGACGACTCCTTCATCCGCATGCAGTCCATCCAGAAGAAGATTCCGTACATGACCACCATCGCCGCCGCCAGAGCCACGGTGGAGGGCATCCGTTCCGCCCAGCATGTGAAGGTATCCCCCCGCTCCCTCCAGGAATATCATTCCTGAACGCGGATGGCTCCAGCCATTTAAAAGGAATGCCCCGCATGCGTCTCCTGCATGCGGGGCATTTAATTATCCGTCCGGGCCGGAGGAGGGATGTGAAATTCAACCAGCGCCTGTTTCCGGCCCCTTTTCAGCCACACCGCCTCCGGAGAATCACGCTTCCGCTATTTCCGCACAGATCAGCGTGGCGTTATCCTGGTTGGGCGCGCCGTCACGGTTGATGCCTTCCAGCACGGACCGCACCAATTCCTCCGCGGACAGCATGGACAAGTACCGCATCCCCGCCGGGCCCAGGGAGTCCAGATAAGGCCCCACTCCGTCGCTGGCGACCAGAAGGCGGTCCCCGGGAACCAGAGGGAAGCACTCTTCCCGCAGATCCACCAAAGGCACTTCCCTCCCCATCAGGGCGGAGGTCAGGGAATGGCGGGAAGGATGGCTCAAGGCCTCCTCCCGGCTGATGGAACCTTCATCCGCCATGCGTTCCAGCTCCGCGGAATACTGGTGCAGGTCGTTAAGCAGAAACATTTTTTCCTCCCGGATGAGCAGCAGAAGGGAATCTCCCACGCTGACCCAGCGCAGCCCTTCCGGCCCTATCCAGGCCGCTACCAGCGTCGTCCCCATCTCGTCATCCTTCCCCCTCTTCTTCCGGACCGTACGCACCTGTTCATTGGCGGCGGTCACTGCGTCTTTCATCCTCTTGCCGGGAGACCGGTTTTCCCGCTCAAACGCCTGGGAAAAACCTTCTATAGCCGCGCGGCTGGCCAGCTCCCCTCCGGTATAGCCCCCCATGCCGTCCGCCAGGACCAGCACCAGGGCGTCATCCCCGGCCAGGATGGAAAAGGAATCCTGCTGATTGCTGCGGGCGCCCAGAATCTGGTCCCCATGCAATCCGGAAACCATAAAAGGTTCTTGGGAAAAAGGCTGCTGCGTCATGGCGGTGAGCTATCATAGCACGGCAGGCCCGCCGGGATAAAGCAAGAATAACGTGAGAGAAGAAGCCATGTCTGCATCCCGGGATGATTTTTCCGGAGTCGGAAAAGCAAATATCAATGCGGGGCCGTAGAAATCCGGACGACACGTATCGCGAAATCTCGTTCGTCAACGGGAAGAACAGGGAACTTTACATGGCTCCCAAAGCCCTGGATTACTCCCAGCTTCATGACCTTTTCTCCCGCTACGCGGCAGGGGAGAATCTTTCCCGCCTCAACAGGGAGTGGACTCTTGACGTGAACAAAACCCGCTATATTCCCACCATCATTGTTGTTCTGGCAATCATCGCCGTCCTTGCCGCCATCATCTTTCAATCCATGAACTGAAAGAAAGCTTTCCTTTTTTCATTGCCGGACATTTCCGGGATATTCCGGCAGAAGGGCCGTTGCGGTTCCGGGCTTTTGCCGGAAGAACATCGCACTGGATGGAGGCCAAGGAAACAACCGGCAAAGGAACGCGTGAACATCCTTTTCCGGATGCAGTGCATGAACGGTGCGTCCTCAGCAGGCCCCTAAATACACCACGGTTTCATTCGGAACCGTAACACGGCCTCCCGTTTCAAACCGGTCAAACAGCCCGTTAAGGGCGTCCAGCCAGGGGGAATGGCCCTCATCCTTTTCCGTCAGGGCATAGGAGGCGGACATCATGCGGCGGAGATACTGGTCCCGCGTATAGGACAAATCATTCGGAAAGCGGAATACCCGGAAGCGGTGGTCGAAAAACTCGCCGATTCTATCCGTCAAGTCGGCCAGGCCCCCGCTGAATCCATAAAAACGCGGGCAGTAAAGACGATGGATGTTCCCTTCCTCCCGGACAATGGGGCCGTCTTCCACCCTGGAATTCCAGATCAGGGCTATTCTGCCCTCCGCGGCCAGAATACGGCGGCATTCCCGCTTGAACGCAGCGGCGTTAAACCAGTGGAACGCCTGCGCCGCCGTTACCAGGTCCACGGAAGCGCCGGGAAGCAGGGTATGCTCCGCCGTTCCCGGCACGGAATGGAAGCGGTGGAAACCCTTCAGCACCTTCTCCGCCTCCCTCCGCATGTCATCGTTAGGCTCCACGCCGTACACGGTCCAGCCATGCTCCAGCATGGCGCGGGACAGGATGCCTGTTCCGGAACCTATATCCGCCATTCGGGGATTCTCCCGGCGGGTTTCCCGCGTCAGAAGCTCAACAACGGCGGCGGGATAACCGGGCCTGCCCTGAACGTAGGCCCCGGCTTTTCCGGTAAATCGGTCAGTATTATTCATCGGGCTTTGTGAGATGGTTTACTCCTTTTCTCCCGTTTTTCCAGCTTCAATGCTGTTCCCGGAGCATGAAAAACCGCCGCACCGCGGGATTTCAGGAAAAAGGCATAAGAGCCGCTCCCGCCGCCCGGCCCGTTGAAGGCAGCCGGGTGGAATACCTTTTCCTGCCGCTTCCTCATCCTCCCGGCAGACGGGCGGGATGCAGTCCCCACTGATGGCTTTACAAGTCTTTCACGAGCTTTTAGTATCCGGATCAGGCCCGCTTCTCCCGGATTGCGTCCTGATTACGGGAAAACGACCATCTGCGGGCTCCATTTTCCAGACTGCGCCGCCCATGTTCGGATATTACAGACTTGCCTCCGCCGTCCCCCAGCTCCGCGTGGCTGATGTGGATTACAACGTCGACCAGCTCATGGACGGATTCCGGAAGGCTGCGGAACAGAAAGCTGCTGCCGTCGTCTTTCCGGAGATGAGCATCACGGGCTACTCCTGCGGAGACCTCTTCTTCCAGCCGCGCCTGCGGGAGGCGGCCCTGGACGGCCTGCGCCGCTTTGCGGAAGCCACGGAAGGCTCAGGCACCATTGCCGTGGCGGGCCTGCCCTTCCTGCATGAAGATGCCCTGTACAACACGGCGGCGGTCATCCAGTCCGGCAGAGTGCTGGCACTGGTCCCCAAAACCGTGCTCCCCAACTACCGGGAATTCTACGAAAAGCGGCAGTTTACCTCCGGCAGGGAGCTGGGAACAGGGACGAAGGAGGCCAAAGTCAATGGGGCATATATTCCGTTCGGAACGGAAATCATCTTCCACGATGCAGCCTCCTCCTTCAGCTTCGGCGTGGAAATATGCGAAGACCTGTGGAGCGTCATTCCCCCCAGCTCCGGACTGGCCCTTCAGGGAGCCAGGGCCATATTCAACCCCTCCGCGGGAACGGAACTCACGGGCAAGGCCGCGTACAGGAGGGAACTGGTCAAGCAGCAGAGCGGCAGGTGCCTTTGCGCCTATGTCCTTTCCTCCGCAGGCGTGCATGAATCCACCACGGACACCGTATTCGGCGGCCATTCCCTCATTGCGGACAATGGCAGGCTGGCGGCGGAAGGCGAACGGTTCGGCAGGGAAAGCTCCCTCATCCTTGCGGACGTGGACTTTGAACGGCTGGCGGCGGCGCGCCTCTCCGAAAGCTCCTTCAATGACAGCAAATCCCTTTCTCTCACTGGAAATGCCCTTCATCTGACGCTGCCGGCGGAAGTTCCCGCCTCCCCCGGTCTGGAATACGCCTTTAATCCGGCGCGGCCATTTCTACCCTCCCCCGCACACCGCCCGGAACGGTGCGAAGAAATCATCGCCATCCAGACAGCGGGACTGGCTAAAAGAATGGAGCACACCGATGCACGGCGGCTTGTCATCGGCATCTCCGGCGGTCTGGACTCCACGCTGGCCCTGCTTATTTGCGAGCGCGCCTGCCGGGCGTTGAAACGCCCCGCCTCCGACATTCTGGCCGTCACGATGCCGGGCTTCGGCACCACGGACAGAACCCACGACAATGCCTTAACCATGTGCCGCCTTCTGGGCGCGGAACTCCGGGAAATCCCCATTTCCGAATGCTGCCTCCGGCACTTCGGCGACATCGGGCACGACCCCGCCGAACGCACCACTACCTATGAAAACGTCCAGGCCCGCGAACGCACGCAAATCCTGATGGACCTGGCCAACAAAACCGGGGGGCTGGTCGTGGGAACGGGAGACCTGTCGGAAATCGCCCTGGGATGGAGCACCTACAATGGAGACCACATGTCCATGTACGCGGTCAACTGCTCCATTCCGAAGACGCTGATACGGTGCCTCATTGAACACATCGCCGGAGAATCGTCCCCGGAACTGGCCGCCACCCTCGCGGACATCAACAATACCCCCGTCAGCCCGGAACTTCTGCCTCCGTCAGGCGACGGCTCCATTGAACAACGTACGGAAGACGTGCTGGGGCCTTACGACCTGCACGATTTTTTCCTCTTCCACTTCATCAAATACGGGGCAGAGCCGGACAAAATCCTGTATCTGGCGGAGCACGCCTTCCGCGGCGAATTCCAGCCGGACTTCATCCGCCGCTGCCTGGGCATCTTCATCCGCCGCTTCTTCCGGCAGCAATTCAAGCGCAGCTGCATGCCGGACGGCCCCAAGGTAGGCACCATTGCCCTTTCTCCGCGAGGAGACTGGCGCATGCCTTCCGACGCCTGCGGAACAGTGTGGGAAAAAGATATTTCCCACCGTTGAACCCTTCCGGAGGGCTGCTGCACGCTGACCTTCTCCGGCGCCCCGGCATGAATTGCCCTACAGGGAAGCTCAATGCCCGGGAGCCAGTTTCAAGCCGATGATGCCTATCAGCAGGAAGGTGGCCGCCAGCATGCGCCAGACATTGGAGGAATCCCCGAACCACAGGATGCCCACCAGAAACGTTCCCAGCGCGCCGATGCCCGTCCACACCGCATAAGCGGTGCCGATGGGAATGCTGCGCTGGGCCAGCCACAGAAGAAAACCGCTCAGGGCCATGCTGAGCACGGAACAGGCGATGCAGGCGGCAAATCTGCCGGAACCCGTGCCGGGCGCCTGGGAAAGCTTGAAACCCAGAGGCCATCCGATCTCACAGAGACCGGCCAACACCAGATAAATCCAGGACATATATTGAAATGGGGAATCATCTTCCGTCCACCGGCCTTCCCGAATGGGAAGAGCTCCAAGGGCAACGGATGCCTTGCAGGGTAACTGCGTTCTCCCCGGAATCAAGCCGACAAACCATCCGCACCCTGTCATACATCAAATGGATATTCCTATGAGAAAACGAGAGATTTCGATATATGTAAACGACATTCTTTAATTCTCTTTCATTCTTTTTGAGGGTGGACGCAGGCATTTTCCTATCAAGTTCTCTACAATAATACCACAAGACATGGCTATACTCTGAAATCTTCCAACTAATGGTCCTAATGATTAACAACCGGAGAGAGATACCATCATCATAAATACAATGCCATTGAAAGCATTAAACTATATTTGAACGAACAGCATGGTGCAGGTAAAACCTGCACCATGCTCACTCGTCGGCTATCAAAAGCCCACATATATTTCAATCCTCGAATTCATGAAGAATTCGACAGAGAAGAAAATATCCGACAAAATCTTTTTTGTTACGTCCTTTATATGAGGGTTATTGAATGAACCACTAGATCATGAAAACCTCTGATACCCATCCAGGCTTTGATATTAAACAATAATTTGAACTACTGTATGGCAAATTCAAACTAGCCACTACCTTAAAATAGAGGATGAAATAATCCATCCTCCCCATAAAACTTATTTAGCCACGGGGGGTTTCTTGCCGGAAGGCAGCCCCGTATCCTTTCCGTCGGTCAGCCACTCAATCGTAATGGGAACAAACTTCAGCTTCTTGATATTCGGCTGGTTTTCCTCATAAAGCACCCCCACGACACCGGGTTCCACCATGGCGAGGCTGGAATAGGCAAAACCTCCTTCTCCCAACAGTTTTTTCACCGGCCAGGTTTTGCCGTTGTCATAGCTCATCGCCACCTGCCCCTTGATGCGCCGTCCGGCACTGGGGCCGGAAAACAGGAGGCGGCTCTTGCCGCCAAAGGCAGGCTGGTCCGTCAGAGAATAAGTCATCAGGGAATTCTGCGTGCTGTCGCAAAACAATTCCGGAGCATCTTCCACTTCACCCCATGTCGCGCCGCCGTCCTGTGACCACACGATGCGGCGGCAATTGCCTCCGCCCCAGTGGCGGGCGACCATGACCACGCCTCCGTTATCAGTCTCCGCGATGGACGTTTCATTCACCAGGCCCTTCATATTGGCGGTCGGCTGGCCCTGCTTCCAGCTTTTGCCGCCGTCATCACTGTAAATGCAGGAAATCACCCATTTGCCGAACGGCCCTTCATTCATCGGAATCACCAGGCGCCCTTTGTGGGGGCCGCTCTTCAACTGGGTTCCCGCATTCGGGCCGGAAGCCATGATGTCCACGCCGGTGGGGCGCTTGGTCGTCTTCGTGATATCCTCCGGCTTCGTCCAGGAGGAACCGCCATTCCTGCTCTGGATCATGAAATTGCGGATGCACTTCTCGTCATCCCAACCCTGGGGAATATTGGGCTGCCGTTCCTTGACTCCTGCGGGATAACGCTGGAATACGACGGTTACGGTCCTGGTCTTGGCATCATAAACCGGGCACGGATTATTAAAGGTGGCCCCATGCGACTTGGCGATCGCCCGGGGGCGTGACCAGGTTTTTCCGCCATTCTTGCTGACGCTCATGATAATGTCGTTCTCCCCCTGATCGGTATTCTTATACCGGCCTTCGGCAAACGCCAGAAGCTGCCCCTTCCCGATATTGAGCAAGGCGGGAATGCGGATGGACGCATAAGGGTTCCCTTCCCCGGCGCTGAATACGGTCACCGCCTTGTCCGTGGGAAAATCCGTCTTCTCTCCCTGCCCGAAGGCGGGCAGAACTGCGGCGCACACCGCACCCATCAAAAACTTGAACATGGTATTCATCATTACTGGACTTTATCTTGTTCCGAAGGGCTCTACAACCGCAATCCATGCCGTACCATCCTAAGACCAGAGCAGAAACTCTGACTCTCTCCAAAGGAATGGATAAACCATGCTGAAGGAGTGAGAAACCAAAAAAATCTGGCAGTCACATGAAAATCTACCTGGACTTCGTCTTGTTCATCCCATTCCGGGAATCCAGGGGATAGTCGAAAAACGGACACCAATTGTCCATGCGGTAAACGACGTCCTGAATCCGGGTCTTCACCTTCTCGCCCTGGGAATCCCGGAGGCATCCGCGCGCCCCGGTGCGCGGGCCGGAAGGAAGCTTCTCCTTCAAGGTCATTCCGTACCGGAGATGACAGCCGGAAGGGTCGGACGACATTATGATGCGGACGGCGTCTCTGCCGTTCAGCGTGACGGACTTGATCTCCAGAGGTTCGCCCAGCCCGTTCACCAGGGAAAAGCCGTAATTGCCCGGATCAAGGATCGTCTTGGTATCCAGCGCCAGCGGAGGCACAGGCACGAAAAACTTCACGTCTACCGTCCAATCCTGCCCCTTCCTGCCAACTGCATGGGCGACAGGATGGATGGGCTTCCAATGCACGCCCTCCACCAGCACCTTGTACATGACGTATCCGGCATACTCCCCGTAAAGCCGGGACATGGGAGCGGTCAAATGCACCCCGTCGCTATAGGAAAAATGGTACATGGGCGTAGTCATGATGTACCGGCTGTCCTTTTCCAGAGCCAAATCCAGCTGGGCCACGGCAATCGCGGGATAATCCGTCGGATTCTGGGCAAAATAATTGAGATGGGAGGCAACCTGGTATCCAAAGCACAGCACGTCATTCTTTTGTCCGGTAACGGCCTTGGCGTCCGCGTTAATATCCTGAATCAGCGCGCGCATCTTCTCCTTGTACCATTCCCCGGTTTTCCTGTCCTGCTGGTCGGTTTCCCCCTGCGTCCACAGGAAACAAGGCATGGAAAATGACTTGCCGGCCTTGGAGGCGAGCTCGCGCCCCGCTGTCAAATCATCCAGAATACGCTGATAGGGGGCGTTGCCTTTGGAAAGAACACCGATGCTGACACCTCCCACGCCGTCGGCAGAGCACAGGAAGCGGGCTTTGGATGCCTTACCGGAGGCGCGCTTCTTCAGCAGGCGCATGAAATTCCCGGCAGCGCCTGAAACGGGCGTCTCTCCCCTGGCGCCGTCCGGAGAAATGCCTTCTACCAGGGGAATCACGGCGCTCCGGTCATTGCTGCCCTCAAAAGGACGAACACCGCCCTTGAACATCAAATTGCCGTTCTTCTGCTCCGTCGTCACCACCGGCTTGGCCGTCCATCCTACGGAAAGCGACTGTCCGTAGGACGGCAAGTAATTCCAGTCCGTTAAAACGGGTTTCTCCGCCAAACCATAAGGACTGCCAGCCATCAACAGGCAAAAAAGAACTCCGGTACTAAAACATGTGCTTACCTTCATGACAATACGCTGAATCATGGTCATGTACGGTCCGGTACCTATCGAAAATTCAACATGCTGAAGAAAATAACCGGGGAATGAATGAAACTTCCTCCTGCCCAAAAACACTACACATGAAAATGTTGAATATCATTCAACAGACATGACGCCCGTAGCTGCCCCATTGATGAACATGGAAATTCCGGGCAACCATCCGTTTTACCATGATGATTTCTCTCCCATGGATTCTCCCGGAAAATAACGCCTTTTTGCAACCTGGTCCATCCGGGAAACTGTGGACCGTTAATAAGATTCAGCCCATTCAACCATACCTGGACCTCTAAAACCCCTCTTCTTCACCGTGAAGACAAGCAAGCTAATCAATGACCAGTTTTTTCAGGACTTCCTTATCTTCATCCAGCACTACCGTTCTGGATGCATGTTCATAGCATTGGCGGGAATACTTGCGGGCTTCCTCCTTGAACTGCCCGTTATCCAGGCCATGCAATGCGGCAAAAGCCTTCAACAACTTGATGTCAATCGCCATAATCCCTCCTTCGTCGCGCAGAATAGGGCTGAAAATATCCGAAAACAAATTGGAGACGGTCAACGGAGGAACCCATATCCTCTCGTGCTTCACGCCGGGACGGCGTTCTTCCTGGGCATACTTCGTCAGCAGCCGCACGCCCCGGTTAATAATATCAATACCCGTTCCGTAATCATTGACGGCCGCAGACAGGGCCCTGGCAGCAATCTCGGCAAGCACGCACAATCCAAACCTGGGGTCCTGTTCAAAATTGCGCTCATGGCCGATGATAAACGCTCCAAGCAAATCACGCCGGGTTTCATTTGACACAGGCTTGTCAGCATAAACCAGAACCGAGGTAACGGACACGAAATCCCCCGGGAGCGAGACGACGTAAAGATCAAGATCTCTATCCCTGGAAAGATGGTCCAGCTTTTCAATATCAATATATTGAATATTGCCTGTCTGATCACTCCTGACGGGAACGGCATTTTCCGGAATATCAAGCTCCCTGTCAACCAGGGGATTGGCCCCCAGATAGGGCTCCCGGGCGCGTTCCAGCAATGCTCTCTCCGTTACTCCCTCCACCAGCTCCGAAGTCTCTCCCACCCGGCCAAGCCTGGACAAATGCTCAATCCACCGGATGAGCGTAACCAGAATAATGGCAATCACCCCCAGGGTGACAACAAACAGCACCACCCTTCCCCGCTGGTCATACATGCCGGAATTCAGGAAAATAATCGCAATCAGACTGAAAATGAAGGAACCGATGAACGTGGAAAGAGCATTCTGGGCTGTGGAATCCTCCATCAGCAGTTTCGTGGCCCTGGGCGTTACGCTCGACGTCGCCGCCGCATAAGCGGAAACAACCGTGGTTAAGGAAAAAGTCGTAACCGCCAGCATGCTTGAAGCCAGGATATTCAAAATCGTATCGACCGTATCGGCCCCGATCTTTTGGAAAATATCAAACGGAACAAACTCGCCCAGGTAAATGGAGGCAATAGCCGTAACAATAGCCAGCAGCGCAAAATAGGTAGCCTTGACCCAAAGAAGCTTGTTAGCCCTCAAAAACAATAACCTGATTTGAAAAATGAAGGACCCTTTCATCAGAAGCTGGAATTGGAAAAACGGTTGGAGGCTACTCTCCTGTTAAAACAGTATCGAAGCCTCTCCGTTCAAGAATAAGACTCTTAAAGGAGGGTGAGAAGCCGATCATTTCTATAACTTTAATGCCTCTCGAAGTAGAAACCTGCACCCGGGAAACCGCAGGAAATGGTTTCTGAAACTGGAAAAGGAGTTCGCTCAAGTCAAGCAACTCAAAACAGCTCCCATCCTTCCGAAAAGAGCGACTTTGCTTCAAGGAATGGCTGTGGAAAGCAAGGTTCCCGGCTGTGCCGGACTCTCTCTGTGCGGGCAACCCCAAAAACACAGGCAGAATCTACCTGTAAATGCTCATAGAAACCTATGGATCCGTTGCCTCCGCTTTCTCTACATGGAGAAACGCCTCGATCAGGCAGCCCTCATCCTGAACAACAACATGCTGTTCTTCTATCAGCAACACAGATGGCACATAAAAGCCATTCTGACGGATGACAGGAAGAGAATATTGCGGGGAGGCGCGTGGTAGAATTCTATGCCGATGTCGAAGAATTTCAGAAGGACTCAATCAAATGGCTCAAGGGTTACAGTCGCAAACGCCCTCATAGGACTACCGCAGTATGGGAAGGCAATTGAGTAAAACATGGAAGCCTTAAAAAACACGCCATACGAAAAGAAAACCAGCTATACAACGTGAGAGCGTTCCCATTCATCAACCCGCCCCGTCTTCCGTTGAAGCAGGTTGATTTTTTCGTTTGCCGGTAAAAAGAGAAATGGTGAAAGAAGAGGAAAACGGAGAATGTAACTTGTAACATCGTAGAATCACCCACTCCCACGTTATCATGAACCGAATCACTTCATTCCTCACCCTGCCCCTGTTGTCGCTCGCATCCGTATTTGCGGCCAACACTCCGGAAAGCATCGGCAACGACCTCCAGCTATTCAAGGATGCCTCCTGCACGGCTTTGAAGCAGGATGTTAAAGACATTTCCGCCTTCCAGTCTGACGCGATGAAGGAACTCGCGGGCAAAATCCTGGCAGGCAACTACAAGCCGGACTACCTGTATGCCAAATACCAGGCCCTCCCCTCACCGCGCCAGACGGGCAAAAACCTCAGAATCGGAGAGGGATTCAGCAAATACGACAACATGACGGGCGTCTATCTCGAGAAGGGCCAGCATGTCATTCTGGTCGGTAAGACGGATGGGCGTGAAATCAGCCTCCTTCTCCCGAACCTGATGCGCAAGCCGGCCGAAGGAGTACAACCGACGAAGGATCCCAACGGCTGGGGACTGCACAAAAAACAAATACCCCTTAAGGAAGGAATCAACATCATTGATGTAGAAACGCCCGCCAACGCCTACATCAGCTACTTCAGCAATGATGCCGACACGGCGCCGAAAATCCCCGTCCATTTCGTGACGGGCAAGGCCAACGGCTACTTCGACACTACCCGGGGCGACACCAACACAGATTGGGTACGCCTGCTTGATCAGGCCGTCTCCCCGATCATGGACGCCCGGGGAAAATACATCCAGGTTGCCTACCCCGTCGAATTCCTGAAAAAATTCACCAGGGAGCGCGGCACTGAACTCATCAACGCCTACGACAAGCTGATAGGCATCCAATACCAGCTGATGGGCCTTGAGAAATACGGCAAAATCCCGAAAAACCGCGTCTTTGCCCGCGTGAACTTCAACTACTACATGTTCCGCGACGGTGATGGAGTAGCCTACCTGGGAGACAATGGTACGATGCGAATGGTGACCGATCCGGAAAACGTCCTCAAAGGCGACGCCTGCTGGGGCTTCTCCCACGAAGTCGGCCACGTGATGCAAATGCGCCCGATGACCTGGGGCGGCATGACGGAAGTCAGCAACAACATCTTCTCTCTTCAAGCCGCCGCCAAAACGGGCAACGAAAGCCGCTTGAAGCGCCAGGGCAGCTACGACAAGGCGCGCAAGGAAATCATCGATGGGAAAATTGCCTACCTGCAATCAAAGGACGTCTTCAACAAGCTGGTCCCCCTGTGGCAGCTCCATCTCTACTTTACCGAAAACGGACATCCCGACTTCTACCCTGACGTGATGGAATATCTGCGCAACAACGCGGGAAACTACGGAGGGAATGATACCATCAAATACCAGTTCGAATTCATCAGGGCATGCTGTGACGTTACAAAAACCGACTTAACCGACTTCTTCGAGAAATGGGGCTTCTTCAAAACCGGACAATTCCACATCGGCGACTATGCCAATTACGATTTCACCGTCACCCCCGAAATGGTGGCTGAAACGAAAAAATGGATTACCGATAAAGGTTTCCCGAAACCCAAAACCGACATCACGGGAATAAGTGAATAGGGTTATTAAGGAATCTTGATTATTCCTAAAAAACATTAGACATACCGTAGCTTTATGTTAAAAAATGAAAACTTTTTCTCCATTAGGAAATGTATCAATAGGAAAAGCCCCAATCCCAATTCAGGCCCTTGAAAGACAAAAATATTTTTTCCAGTAATTTCTCCAGATTCCGGTTCAACCGGCTTTGTACGAAGCTGTTTTCAAAAAAGCATCCTCACCCTGGATTCATTACCTGAAATCAAGCCCATGTAAGGGATAACAGGTCAATTAATTCTAAAATGATTTCTACGGAAATTATTTTAGAAACAAGGTAATTGGCAAGGGAATCAGTCTGCAAATCCTCACAAATGATTTTGGAGATATTCAGAATAAAATAACCAGGTTGTCGTCGTCACCCAATAGCATTTGCAGGAATACTGACGCCATCAATGGTGCTGTACATTGAACCAATAAAGGCTTTGGAAATGCTGAAAAAGCAGGAAACAAAATTCAAAATATATTAAAATGAGCGAGTTATGAATATTTTGGTCTTGCTCTAGGGATATAAAATATATGGAGGATGCTGAAATGTATACCGCAGTATACCTGGAATTTATTGCTGAGGAAATAGTTTTAAAAATTATAAATACATGCAAATGAGTATATTATGAGAAAAACGGTCTTGCTCAATGGAAGAAAAGGGATATGGAGAGGTTTCACCAGTATACCTTCGTTTGATATTTTGAAAGCATTTCCAAGGTCAATGGATTTTGTACGAAGATGTTTTCAAAAAATGATTTGGAGCATTAATTCTGAAATGATTTCTATGGAGATTTTCTAGGATATTAAGGAAAATGCCGATGGAGATTACTGAGAGGTTTCCAGAGGGATTGGGTACAAGAACAGCCAGCTATGGACAATGATTCAAAAGAAGAGAATTCTGATTAGAGCAGATTTTTGTGCTACATTCCCAATGCAGATAATCTTCATGAGTTTGGGTAATACATGGATGATTGGCATGATTATAAATGGAAGAAAGAAGAGCTGGAAATGGTCCGTAGAAAGAAAGAGGGAATTTGGGAGAAATGGATTGAGATGAATAAGTATTGTAGTTTCTGAATTATGTTCTAACCTATGAAAAAATTATATTAAGTTTTATATATGGGTAATACTTTAGTAATAGTGGGAAATGGATTTGATCTGTGGCATGGCTTGCCAACTTCTTATGCGGATTTCAAAATATTTTTAGAAAATAATGGCAACCATAAAAATTTTTTGGAAGATATTTCTAAATATATAGATGAATCGGCGCTATGGTCAGATTTTGAACATGCTCTTGGAGAAATTGATGATGCAGTAGTTTTAGGTGATTCAGATTTCGGAGGAGGTGGAGATTATAACATGATAAGAGAGCGATTGTCATTTCATACTCAAATATCCGAGAAATTACGTCTTTGGTTGTCATCAGTAGTAATAGAATCATCTAAAGAACTTGATCATTCCGAATTACTGGCCCCCCATTTCAAGTACTTAAATTTCAATTATACTTCTACACTAGAAAAATTGTATAGAATAGAATCAAGTAATATTTTTTATATACATGGTTCATTACAATGTTCTACAGAAAAGCTTATATGTGGACATAATACATCTTGCCCCTATGGTAGTTATTTCAATATTCCAACTGGAAAATCTGGCCTTCTGGTAGTAGAAAGCCCTGAAAATGCATTAATAGAATACTATGAATACACTCGTAAAGATTCAGAAATAATTATTTCCAATAATCAAAAATACTTTGAAGAATTAAATGACGTTTCAGAGATATTCATACTAGGACATTCAATGGGAGATGTGGATAAAGAATATTTCAGGGAAATAGCATGCCATGTTCAACAAAACTCCATGTGGAATATAAGCTATCATAGTGAAAAAGATAAGAATAACATCAAAAAAACTATGCAGTATATTGAAGAAGAATGTGGGATTTCCCCTCAGATAGAATATATTACTTTAGATAGTTATGCATTTGAAAAAATATTATGTAATAAAGAGATTATATGGAAGAAATGAGGAAATAGAGAAGAGATTGGGTGAAACGTTGAAAGACAATCTGTCGGAAGATGTAGTATTGTAATGACTACACAAGTTTGATAAACTCAAGGCATGGATGTCTTTTCTCCAGAGAAGCGAAGCCAAGTGATGTCCCGGATCAGAAGCAAGGACACCAAGCCTGAGAAAATTATCCGGTCAATTCTCCACAAACTAGGTTTTAGGTTCCGCATCAACCGTAAAGATCTTCCTGGCAAACCGGATATCGTACTACCAAAATACAAAACAGTCATTTTTGTGCATGGCTGCTTCTGGCATCAGCATGAAGGCTGTAAATATGCGGTAATGCCCAAAAGTAACACTAATTACTGGAAACCAAAGCTTACTAAAAATGTGGATAGAGACAAATTGAATGTAAAGAGATTAAATGAAATAGGTTGGAATGTATTAACGATATGGGAATGTCAAATTCCAACGATAACTAAATCCCCTCAAATTATAGAAGGAAAAATTAAAAAAGAAATTTATTGATTATCTGAAAAATTTATCCCTCTTTCATATTCCATATAATACTCTTCTTCATCAATTTTTGTGAATTTGACATATCTGCTACCAAATTTATCTAAGTCTTCCAATTCTACTTTTGTTCCTAATTCTAGTCCTAATTTATTTCTAAAATATTCACCAAATTCACTGTTATTGTACGTCGTTTCAATAGCTTTACCTTCATCTTGTGCGACAACACACACAAAAGGAAAGCCATCATTTGTTAATACAGAAAATGGTTGTCCTCTATCGGGAAAGAAATTTCTTAATTCTTTTGGTATATGAATATAAGCTTGATTGGGATTTCTACCCTCACGTTGTCCCCAGTTCAAACCCGCTCTATTGTGCATTTTCCCAGTTTTTTCAGAGAATAGAGGAAGGTATACGCTCTCTTTAGAAGGATATAATTGCGATTTATTGGGGTCATCAGCAGAAAAAAATGGAGCATTCACCGCTACATATTCTTCTGCTTCATCACAATGACAATAGAGAGAATGATGCAATAGGGATTGATAATATTCCAAAGCTTCAGTTGAATTGCATTCTATCCCTAATTCCCTCTGGTTTTTTAAAAATCCAGTGACTGTATAATTAGCTGTTGAAAGAAACGCCTTTACAGGGCGGTTGTCTTTTCTCCATACATAAAGTTTCGAGTGAACTGCAGGATATTGGCTGCTTATATATGAACAATTAAAATCTATTTCCTTATGTAATTTAATAAAATTCCTATGATGAATCTCTGAAACACCATATATAGGAGTCATTCCAACAAGAAGCTCAATTGCAATTTCTTTTCCTAACTTTTTACGTATACTAGAAATTTGATATTCAACCATCGCAGAGGTAGCAAAACCTGAAACAATAATCAGACTATCTGCCTCATTTGCTGGCCTTACTAACACCTCATCAAACAATTCGTTTTTATTTACAATCATTTCCATGGAATATTAGAATCTATAAATTGATAGGGTTCTCCCAGAATTGATTTTAATAATGCCTCGAATATTACCTTAACCCCTTGAGGAGGCACTGCCATACCTATTTGTTTTCGAACACTTTCTTTAGATCCCCGAAATACAAAATCATCAGGAAATGTCTGAAGTCTAGCTCTTTCTCTATTTGTTAGAGCTCTATTTTCCGAATAATGATAAACATGGGTTCCTCCTCCACCGCTCCCTGTTATAGTATAGGCTGGCTCATTGGCTTTTAGTCGCTTGTATATTTGACTAATTTTTGCGCCTTTCACATTTAATTGAAGATGAACAGGTATTTTAGCAGTAAATGCATTCTCTCCTTCTCTAATGTATTTAAGTCTTTCTATCACAATAGCTGATTGAACTGTCTGCTCATTATTCGCTACGTCGCTAGGTATATTTGCTAGTGCTTTTTTTACGGAAATATCTATTTGAGAAAAAGGAGCTGGAGATGGTATATTAAATTTTATATCAACATCATTTCTTATTCCTACAATAATAATACGATGGCGTTTTTGAGGAACTCCATATTCTTCAAAATGATAAAGATTTGGAAATAATTTGTAACCTTTTCCTGAGTTTTTAAATGCATCGAGAATGTACGAAAAAGCTTTCCCATCATTTGCACTTCTTAATCCACTGACGTTTTCTGCAATAAAATATTTAGGATTAAAAATATTTAATGCAGCTACGCAATATTCGTACAAAGCCCCAAAAGAGCCATGCATGCCTTTCTGCTCTCCCACAGTACTAAAATCATTACAAGGAAATCCAAATGTTAAGCAATCAATAACTCCGTATTTTAACAAACTTTGAAATTCTAATTTACGGATATCTTCACAAATAATCTTACGAGGCTTTAAATTTTCATTATATGTGGCACATGCATCTTTATCATAGTCTGTTGCCCATAAATGTTCAATTTCTATACCAGGAACACAAGCTAATTTAGCAGCTTCTCCAATGCCTCCAGCTCCACAAAAGAGTTCCGCTAACTTGAGCTTTTGTGAAGAAGAAAATTTGAACAAGTCTAGTTGCGAAAGCATGGGCCAACTGTACTAGGAGACGAAATGGAGTTCAAGGTTAAAGGAGCATCATTTTCCCCCATTTCTTCCCCATATCTCTGCTAACAAAAACCTCAATATACTCATAACGAATATATTGCGGTGGAAAATTGATGGCGGACAGGGAGGGATTCGAACCCTCGAATCATTGAGCATAAGTGATTAACAATGAATTCGCTGAGCTGAAAATGGATGCTTTTGGGGTGACATTATGTAAGTTATTCATTACAAATGCTTCTTAATTTCATGGGAAGGCCATTTCCTTTCACCTCTTCCCCCGTATATCTTCCGGTATCTCTGGCCCAACAACTCCTTCCTGCATGGTTCTGGTGAGACCAGAATTTCGACTTGCCATGTTCTTTCAAATGTTCTAAAAGTACACATATCATTCATCCAAGTGTGTACTTTTGACTCATGACTATCCCTGCTCCAATCAAAGATTTTTTCCGTAACAAAGGCGGTGTTATCCGGAGGGGGGAACTTCTTCCTGCGCTGATGACCGCAAGAATGCTGCAGAAATATATGGAGATGGGGATTATCCGAAGATGGGGACGAGGCTTTTACTGTCTTAACGATGAAAGCCTGCCTTACGAGCCGGAAATGCTCATGGTTGCCAGGAGATATCCTGCTGCGGTTATTTGCCTTGTGTCGGCGCTTTCATTCCATGACATGACGACACAAATTCCCCATGCGGTTGATATTGCCATTCCTTACCAGGGGAATGCTCCCAGGTCTTCCTATCCACTCGTGCACACATTCCGGTTTCGTGATGCCATTTATGAAGCGGGCATTGAAACACATGACATGCAAGGAGTGCCTCTGAAAGTCTACAATATGGAAAAGACTCTGGTGGACGTGTTCCGTTTCAGGAACAGGGTCGGAATGGATGTATTTCTGGAAGCCCTCAAAATGTACGCGAATAATCATCCCGTCAATCTTCCCCTCATTCATGAATATGCCGCTCTTCGCGGAGTTACCCGAACGATCATGCCTTATCTGGAAACACTCGTATGAGCAAGGAACATCCCGCCAACAAGGCCGCTTCAATAAGAGACAAGCTTTACAACCTGTCTCGGAAAAACGGACGGAATTTCCAGGAAATCGTTCAGTACTATGCGATGGAGAGATTCCTGTACCGTCTGGGACAATCTGAATTTCAACATAGTTTTGTCCTCAAAGGAGCGCTTATGCTGCGCGTCTGGAATGTTCCACAGGCAAGGGCAACAATGGATATAGACTTGTTGGGCACATTGGATAATAGCGCTTCATTCATTGAGGCGTGCATTCAAAAGATTCTGGACGTACCCGTGCCGGATGACGGGCTGTCATTTGATCCAGAGTCGGTGACTTCCATGGAAATAACCCAGGAATCGGATTACCGGGGACGCCGCATTTTGTTTTTCGGGTATCTGGAACGGATGAGAATCCGGATGAAGATTGACATAGGCTTTTCCGATATTGTTCTGCCGGCTCCCATTCCCATTCATTTTCCTACGGCGCTGGATATGGATCCACCCATGTTGCAGGGATATACACGGGAAAGCGCTATTGCTGAAAAATTCCATGCCATGGTTTTCCTGGGACTTCAAAATTCCAGGATGAAGGATTTTTATGACATTTATGTTCTGTCCAGCCATCATTCGTTTGAAGGAAATCTTCTAAGCCGATCCCTCCAGGCTACTTTTGAAAGGCGCCATCTGGATATTCCATCCTCTTTGATAATAACGTCTTCTTCATTCCTGAAAATGAAGGAGGTGCAATGGACTGCCTTTCTAAAGAAATTTCCCGTCTCTCTGCTTTCCGGGATTCCGGTTCATTTGAAAGAGGTCGTTCAAAGGATTTCGTTTTTCCTGCTACCTCCATGCGAAGCATTATTGTCCAAGGCTTCTTTCGAGAAAACCTGGAATCCGTCGACTGGCAGCTGGGATGAATCAATGTCGTGAACCGTCACTTCTTCTGAAAGGTTTGTTGCTATTAAAACGGAAAGATTCCCCCCAGTGAAGGAGGGAATCCATGCCGTTCTCCGGGATGATCCTAGAGGGCTTTGACCTTGTAGTAGTACTTGTGTTCGTCCAGGGTTTGTTTGAGCGAATCAATCAGGTCCGTCCTGTCTGCCGGTATGTACACGGCGTCATGGAGGCTGATGCAGACTGGATGATTCCGGCAGAACTCCCGGAGGATATCCTCGTAGTGGAACAGGGTATGGGAAGATTCCAGATCGTCGATCGCCTTGATGAAGGATTCCATTTCATCGAAGTAGTCGTCGGTGAGGAATTCCCTCAACTGGTTTTTACATCTGGTAATCCATCTTTTATCGGCAGTACCTGACAACAGGGAGAAAATCCATGTGATAAGTTTCTCCTTGGTTTCTTCCCTTTCGTCTTGATCTGTAGGAAGCAGGGTATTGGTTTTGATCGCTTCGAGCATTTTCATGCATTGGCCGCGTGCAGCAAGGCACTGAACAATGGAATTGGTCAGGTCAATTTCCACCATGTCAACTCCATAGACATTTTTGAATACATGCTTCCTGATAGATGAAGGCATTGGGGTGAACATGTTGTAAACCCGTGGATGCTCATCATTTTGGCTGTATGCATTATCGAAACGCTTGCCGGCAATTTCAGAAACAAAAGCAGTTTTGTTATTTGGCTTTCTTTTCCTAGCATTTTCAATAAGTTCCTTAAACCCAGGAGAGTTGATCTCAGCCTTGAAGATGGAATTCAGGTTATAGGATTTGAGGATGCAGGGATGAACCGGGATGGATTCAATGCCAAGGCTGGTTAGTGCCTCTTCAAAGATAGGGGTGATCTTTGTCCTGGTTTTCTTGTTGAGGGAACCATCCTTGATATTGGGATTGAACAGCATCCTGTAGAGGCCGTGTTTGACCTTGTTGACAGGAATGGTGAAGTAGACGTATTCCTTGGGAGGAAGTATTGGCGCCAGTTCTCCGTTCTCCTGGACGAGAGGGAGGGCGTTCAACAAGTTCTCGGCATCTACTTGCTTCATGTCCTTTTTGAGCATTCCGATTTTCTCAGCCGTTTGATTGGCGTTAATGAGTTTGGAATTGTTGATGATGGTTTTTGTGACACGGGTGTTGGTTACACCCATCAATTTATTATTATTTTTAATAAACATTCTTCGTAGTATCCGAATGTTCTTTTTATTCCTAAGTGCTCTTTTATTATGGAAATATACATCCTCTAAAATACATTATAATAAGGATATAATGAAAATCTTATTGATTCATTCGTCCGTTCCCTGTATGGATGTTCGCAGGTAAAATGAGGAAAAGGAAACGGCCATTTGTCCCGGCGGATAAGCAGGACACGAGGAAGCTGACTGCGGAAGAACGGGAAAAACTCCGCAGGAAGGCGGTATTGCTCTATAAGAGGGAAAATCCTGTTCCGGCCATTGCAAGGAAACTGGGTATACGTCCTGCGACTGTCTATAGATGGATTAATAATTACCTGAACGAAGGTCCTGTCAAATACAGGGAGAATAAGAGGGGGAGGCGTCCTATCCCAAACAAATACACTCAAAAACCATGGAATGAATTTGTCAAGGAACTCAGGGAATATTGGGCAACCCAGGAGAAGAAGAAGCCGGGAGTCCCTGAAAATATATTACTATACAGGGGTAAAGAGTTCTTTGAATGGTGTTTCGGACTGACAGAAGGAACCAGGTACGTTTATTACTGCCAGATCAGGAGAAAGCTGGATGAACTGAAAATCCGCGAAAACGACTCGGTTACGCTACAGGACAGGGATTTTCTTCGGAGGCAATACTATGATCCGGGGCACCATCAAACCGGATGGATGAAGTACTGCATGTTCCTACTGGGAAGGCCGTTCAAATCCAACAGCAGGAACATCTGGTTCAAGGGAATTTAATTCTCAATGGATTTGAAGGCATGCAGACAATTTCCGGGTATCCGTCCGGTATTATAGCAAGGGGAGCATTCCGCTAATTCTTACAAATTATTCTGGATAATTATTCAGAATAAGCTGTTTGCTCTCTTCGGGGTATTTCCTGATGCACAAAAGACTATTTTTTGTAATATGCTGATAGCAATTTCATTATACAAAAAATGGTCTCATACAATGTATATATAAAATAAATGGAGAAGGAATTTTTTCCCGTATACCTGATACATGCCCAAGGGAATTTGCCCATAACGGAGCCTGGTCTATCCCATACGGATTTGGGAACATGTACTCCAAGACAGCTGTCTGCCAGTTTTTGAGCTCAATAGGAAGAATGGAGATATTTTAGTAATAAGGACATAGGACTTCATTTCTGATGAATAGATGAGTCCCGTCTAATTTGACCATGGCGGAGTCCGGATAGCCCCCGATGGAGTTGGGAATCCTTCTCCCAAGACAACTGTCCAGGGCATGTTTTTTACATAAAATGGATATGGAAAGAATGTGGAATACTCATGATCAATGGAATAGGAACAGCAGGTTCAAGTTATTCAAGGCATGGATCATGGAAATTGTTCCATAAAGAAGCCTGGATTGCCCTATATGGATTTGATGGGAATAGGCCAAGTGTGCCCACTGGGGGAAATTGAACCTGGATTCATTCCATTATTCAAATAACTCGCTGGGCATGTATTGCGTAATACAGTTTCAGGGAGACTGCCGGAAATCATCCATGTAAAATTGTCCCACTATGATTTTGGCGACAAAGATTCATTTCAAATACGGCAGTCCTTCCTATCCAAATGAACAAGATATCCAGTCCATTTACCTGTCAGGAGAAGGATTGGAAGGGTTTTATCCCAAGGAACAAGTTTACGACATGCTTGTTCAAGGAAAGATTATCAGGGGCAACATTTACCCCTATCCTGCATTGGAAGAAATGACGAGTTTCAAGGGAGAGAAGTATGTGCGTTCCATGCCTAACGAAAGCAAGCACGACAATCTGCTCAATTTGCCCCGCGTGTGATTTTGTTTATGCCGATTCTCGTTTCGATATAGACAAAAGGTTTTGTGTGTATTGTGCAATAGTCAAACAGGGCACTTCACATGCAGCCTCCGATTGGGAATCCGGTTAATCCAGATTGAGTGAATCAACGTATTCAGGCGTAAGTTTCCAATAGAGTTCCGCATCCTTTTTCCTGGTAGGCTTGTAGTAATGCTTCCGTATCATCTGGATGCTGTTGCCCATTTCATCGGCTACGCTGGCCATGTTTCCGAAACAGGTAACTTTATAGGTGCAGTAGCTGTGCCGGTATCCGTTCTGCTTGGCTTCAACGTATTCAGGGATTGTTCTCCTGAAGGCGTCATAGATGCGGTCGACATGTTTTTTGCATCGTCCGAAATCAAAGACAAGTCCGTTGGTATGTTCACATGTAAGAAGCCATTTTTTGGCAACGTTGGGGAGATGGACAATGCGTCTTCCGGTTTTTCCTCCTGACAGGTAAAAGTCTCCGTCTTCATCGGGATTGCTCAAATCCAGTTCCTCCCATGTAATGTATTCAAATTCGGACAACCTGACTCCGCAGAACATGGCGATGACCAGCGGAGCGAGCATTTTGTTTTGATGTACCTTCGTGTAATGGAGGATTTGGACGGCTTCATCGACAGAATAAATGCCGGGTTCAGGACGTACTGCCTTGGGGCATTTGATGTTGGTCATGTCGATTTCACACCATTTGAAGAACGAGATGACGGCCGCCCGGTAATGCTGGCGTGTCTTTTCTGCTATATCCAGACCATAGAGCCATTTTTCCACTTCATCCTTCTGGATGGTGCTGACGATTTTCTTTCCGAATACTTCCTTGAAGACATTGACTCTTGAGAGGGTGAGGCGGATGTTTTCCCTGTTGGATGCCGTCAGGAGCTTGTGCTTTTTCCATTCCTTGAAGAGATCCCCGACCCTCCTGCTTTGCTTGGGATGGGCGACGAAGCTCATGTATCTTCTGATGAATTCAGCCAGGGAGATGGAAGGATTGGTTTTGTAGAAACGGTCGATCATAATCCTGTCTTCGGGATCGATGATTGTTTCTTCTACAAGCCCAGTTTGGGAAAGTTCTTCTTCAAGGATTCGGCATTTTTCCAAACCTTCCTTCCTGTCCTTGACCCTGCATTTGTTGTTCCTGGTGGAACCGTCGGGGTTGATGGTGTTCCAGTAGACGCGAAACCTTCCGTCGTTCTCCTGAACCAATCTGCATAATTTGAACTTCTTCGCTGCCATGTATGAGTTAATTATACCGTGAAAACAGGAGTTCGTATGCGGTAAAACTCAATGATGGTCAATTATTTTTTGTCGTAAAATGAATCGGTTTTATTATCCGGCGATTCCCATTTTTGAAGCCGTAAAGGAGCAGGCCAACCAGAAGGAAATGGATAAGAACCAAATACCGATATTCTTCCAATTCAAGTCTCCTCCGTCAGCTCCTATGGCGTTTCCCCTACCCAGAAATTGATACAATCGGTATGCGTCTCCTATTTTGGTCAAACATCCCAACAGGAGGTAAAATACGATGCTTTTCAATGAACCAGCCTTGCCCGGTTTGTCATCCGCATACCGATGAGTGGATAGCGTGTTTCCCTGATGGTCGCAAATGAAGAGGGCGTTTCCTTTGAGTATGGAGACGACCTCAGAAGAGAATCCCAAGAGTTTTCCTTGTTGAGTGAACAGGATTTGTCCTTCAGGAGATATTACGCGGACATGTGTTCCTTGCTGGTATGCAACTCCGATCATGAATCCATCATGTCATGAACCACGGGATTCGTAAGCGATAAAATACAATGACTGTCAATTATTTTGCCGTAATGATCAGTTATTTCCCTGGCTTGATAGGAGGAATATCCTGACAGAAAAAAGCTACATCCCTATTCAGTTTTTCTGCGATTTCGCAGATGGTATAAAATGTGATGTTGCGCTCTCCCCTTTCAATGCTGCCGTAGTAGCTTCTATCCAAATTGGTAACATGCGCAAATCCTTCCTGAGAGAATCCCTGGGCTTTTCTCTCGTTTCTGATCCTTTCTCCTAATTCCTTGAGTACATTTTGCTTGGACATTTATTCATTATCGCAGAAATGAGAAATTTATGTCCACGGTCTAAAATACCTCTTTACAGTTGTGGAGATACGCGATATTCAAACGCTATCACCTACTAACCAAGGAGAATGAACAACCCACATCAATTATGAAGTTACACCTGCCTACAGTACTGCTGGCGGCCGTGCTTGCCTGCATCTCGCAACCGCTCATCGCTACGGAAACAATCAACCTGAATACCCATAACTGGGATCAGTATGTCGGAGATTATGGAAATCCAGGATCTCCTCAATTTGATAACGTCAACCTAAGCCTTGACGGCAATTGGTCTGTTAATCTTGATAAATTTTACGGTCCATGCTGGGGATCAACGGATGACGGTTCCTATATGTTGACAGGACAAGGTACTATGGATTTCAAAAATGATTCCTTTATTATATGTGGAGGATCTTCCGATTGGCCTGATTCATATAATCCCCCTACTGGTAACGCCAAATATACCATCAGTTCTGGTATCGTTTTAAAAAATGTATCATTAGACGCACAGTTAGGGGCACAAGTGAAATTCAATGGTTCCCTCGAAACGAGCAACAAAGAATCTCCCTGCTCATTTTTTGTTGATTCTACTGTTGATGGCCCTTTATCTATCATTGATTTGAGAAACGCGACGATTAAGGATAACGACTTTGTTAATTTGGAATTTTGTCGAGGAATTATTATCAAAGATCAATATACTGTATCAGCTAACCATGGACTTAAGATTTGGAATGATACTTCATCTCAAGGAAGTGGAATTCTACAAGGGAATCTCATTCTTTCGGATGGCGGTGAGATAGCTCTATTTACATATGGTGGTCACAAATATTCTAACATAACTATAACTGGAACTTTATCTATTACAGGGAATACAACAGTTGATTTCCACTCTGTTTCTTCTCCGGAAGATGGTTTCACTAGCCCCGAGACGGGGACAATTGTATTTTACTGTAAAGATATTACTGGTGAAACTAGCCTTTTGAAGATTACTGAAAGTTATCGTGGAACCACCACAGTTTCCCGGAACATTAGTGACAAGAAATTCGTATCCATCGCCCAGATAGACGGACGTTATGCCCTGACGCTGGTTGACAATGGGTACGATCCCGGGGAACCGGAACAACCGGGAACCATTATTACCGACGGCAAGGCCCCCGATACCCTTTCCAAGGATGTTGTCGTTTCTTTGGGGAACGGTAGCAATGTCGACGCGACGGAAGTTACCAACGGACTCAATAACTCCTATGTCCATGGGACGGGAGGAACCCTGGTTACTGCCGATTTACAGACATTCAACATGTCGGGATCGGATTCTCTCGGGTTCAGTATTGTCGGCATAGATGGAAACGCAGGCGCAAACATCCAGGTGGGGCACGAAGGAGGAAGCATTACCGATGCCGCCATTGTTTTGACTGGCAGTAAATACGAATCAAAACAGGTCAATGTTCAGAGCGGTCTTCTGGAAATCGGTCAGAACACCATTCTTGGAACAGTTGATTCCATGCTGACCATAGGAGCTCTCAATGCTACCGGTAATTCAGTTACCGCTTCGGTCAATAACAGGGGAACCATCAACAATGACGTTACCATTCATTCCGGTGCATCTCTGGATAACAGGAATACCATCAATGGAAATGTTCTGGTCAATGGATCGTCCATCCTGAGCAACAATGGGACAGTAAAGGGAGAAGTGACGATTGCGGAAAACGGTTCAGTCAATGGCAGCGGTACGTTCGCTTCTACCATTCTCCAATCCAACGCTTTGCTCTATGTAGGCAACAGTCCGGGATTCCAGCAGCACAATGATCTGACTTTGGATAGCGGTTCAAGACTGGGCTTTTATCTGGACGGTATTACTGCGGCGACATTGGCAAATCACGGTTCAGGTACTTATTCCAATCTTTCCGTCATCAATTCCATTACTGTTAATGGAGCGGTGAATACCGAAGTTGAAGTAGGTCTGGGAATTCTGGCGGCAGGAACAGATGCATTTACTCTGGATCTTATCAAGACTGATGGAACAGTTTCCGGTAACGGTGATTTTGTTCTTTCTCTGGATGATAAAAACCATCTCCTGAAGGAAGGCAATCTTCTCTGGAATGCATCCACAGGAACGCTTAGCTTCACGGGACAAGTGGATGAAGCCGTAGCTGCCGCTTTGGTAGGCAAGGACGGTTCCAATATCGCCAATTCCTTGTGGTCGAGTACAAGCGTCGTCAAGAACTTCGGTCAGACGGCAGTATCCCAGCTCAAAGTCACCCAACCGGGAGATTCCAATGTATGGGTAAGTGGTTTGGGGGATTTCGTGACCATGAACTCTACATCACATGCGGACGGCTTCCAGTACAACGGAGGAGGATATGCGGCAGGGATTGACTGTTCATGGACGAAGAAATTCCGAGCGGGTATTGCTTTCGGCCAAACATTCGGAACGTTCAAATCTGACGACAACCAGGCATCCATCAAGCAGGACAGCCTCATGACCGGTCTGTACGCCAATTATCTGGAAACACTGTGTGACAAGCAGAGTTTGGGATTGAGCGGATACTTTGCTTATGGATCGGTGGAAAATAGGGCCGATACTCTCATTGGTAATTCCGCTTATTTGCCCGGTCATGCCAAATGGAATGACGATGTGTTTACTTTCGGCTTAAAAGCTGACTGGAATATCAAAGTCACCGACAAGACCACATTGACGCCGTTCATTGGGATTGATTACGTCCATGGAGCACAGGAAAGCTTCACGGAAACATATTCCAACGGCAGCCGCCAATACAGGGACGGTAATATGCAGGTATGGAGTGTTCCGGTAGGCATTACGGTTAAAAAGGAAGTATCGGTCGGAGGAGGACAACTTCTTCTTCCTGAACTGACTGTTGCCTATGTCGGTGATGTATCCAGAACAAATCCTTCGGTCAAATCCACTATCTACGGGATCGACAACAAGCACGAAGGAAGCAATCCTGGCCGAAGCGCCTTCATGATGAACGCCGGAACCAACTGGATCATCAACCAGAATTGGAGCGTAGGAGCGTTCTACACCTTGGAAGCCAGAAGCAGCCAGGTGAATCAATCCGCCTCACTTTCGGCAAGATACAGCTTCTAAATAGATAAATAACAGTCATCAAGGGATGGAATCAGCAATGGTTCCATCCTTTTTCATTTTTACACCTCTACTCTATTCCTACCATATAGGGTACGGCAAATGGCATGGTACCCCCGTCAAACCAAACACGCTCCCCCAATTGAAAGTCTATCCCTGTTTGGGCTCAGTCTATACAAAGGACTTTTCACATGAAGGGGGTACTTTCCCAAACGCTCCAAAATTGTTTTTCCGAAAAATGGAAAACTTTTTCTCTATTAGGAAATGTATCAGGAATAAAAGGAGGAGAACCCATTTAGGCCCCCGCCTGGCAAAAATATTTTTGAGACCATTTTTCAGATTCACGCACGTTTCACCAGTTTGAAGTCCTTATAAGCAATATTGACAAATTACTTCATCACGTCGAACCCAATCGCTTACAACCGCCTGAAATCACGGCATCATTCCTCCATGAAGATTTTATACGAAGCAGTTTTCAAAAAAATATTTTCCCCCGATCCTATGCATCTTGCTCCATCACATAAACCAAGAGATAGAAGGGTTATAGGTAAATTAATTCTAAATTGATTTCTACGGAAATTATTTTAGAAAGTAGGATAAACCCAAGGTAACAGGGCAAAAAATCCTCACAAACAATTCTGGAAACATTCAGAATAAGATAACAAGTTTACTGAAATAGCCATCAATTTCTGATATCCCAATTACCTAACCTGGAGTCTCTGACTGTCTGATACAATGGGGATATGGGAGGAGTAAAAGAAGGAATAAAATGAGTTTTCACATTCGCTAATATATCATAATGAGTAAGTTGTAAAAAATATAGTCTCATACAATGTATATAAAAGTATATGAGAGAGTTCAAACGTATACCTCAGTGTACCATGTATTTGTTTCAGAAGAAAATGCTTTCTGAATTCACAAGTGAATGGGAACAAATAAGTTATGAGAAAAACGGTCTCATACAATGTATAAGTAAAGAGGAAGAGAGATTTTTCTCACGTATACCTTTGTTTAGTCCTTTGGAATAATTTCCGAGGTCAATTAGTTTTATACGAAGGCGTTTTTAATAAAACGATTTCCTCTTTGGATAAATTGACTGAGATCAAGAGAGTAAAGAGATAAAAGAATAATTAATTCTAAAATGATTTCTACGGTAATTATTTTGGAAACAAGGTAATTGGTAAGGGAAGTTGTCTGCAAATCCTCACAAATGATTCTGGAGATAGTCAGAATAAAATAACCGGATTACCGTCGCCACCCAATAGCATTTGATGCCATCAATGGTTCTGTACATTGGATGGAAATGCTGAAACAGCAGAAAACAGAATTCAAAAATATATTACAATGAGTAAGTTATGAATATTTTGGTCTTACTCTATGGATATAAAATATATGGAGGATGCTGAAATGTATACCGCAGTATACCTGGAATTTATTGCCGAGAAAATGGTTTTAAAAATTATAAATCCATACAAATGAATATGTTATGAGAAAAACGGTCTTACTCAATGAAAGAAAAGAGATATGGAGAGATTTCACCAGTATGCCTGCAGTTTGATTCGTTAAAAGAATTCCCATGGTCAATTGTTTTTGTACGAAGGTGTTTTCAAAAAAATAATTTGGAGCAATTAATCCTGAAATGATTTCTATGGAGATTTTCTAGGATATTAAGGGAAATGCCGATGGAGATTACTGAGAGGTTTCCAGAGAGATTGAGAACAAGAACAGTCAGATATGGATAATCATTCAAAAGAAAAAATCCTGATTGGAACAGATTTTGGGGATACATCCCTCATCCAGAAGAATCACACCATTGGGGAGAATGCATGGAGGATTGGCACGATTACAAATGGAGAAAGGAACAGAGGGAGAAAGAATTGAGAAAGTGGACCGAAAACGATTTGTCAAAGAGGCAAGCCGTACATAAGATCAAATATCTCAAGAATCTCTAATTTACGATGCCTTCAACTTGAGAATACTCCAACCTTAACTTATAATTAGGTGTGTAATTCATAGACGCCTCCATGTTTTATCCACCCACTTGAGATATCCAGTCTCGAATATTTGTCCCAATTCTTTCTATATCCCGACGTCCTAATTCCCCACTATGCATGATAACATTACGAGATCTTTCCAAAGTAGTAAAAATCTGTTTGGCCCAATCCAATGATATAATGTGATCTTGGAAAAGTTCTAAATTTTGAGACATTATTGAAGCTAAATCACCAAATTCGGTATAATTTATAAAGTTATCACCTCGTGGGGAATGCCATTTTATTTTCCCTTCTTCTATTTTCCGTGATTCAGCTTTTGTCCTTATTTTTTCTGAGACAGATTCCATCCACCAATTTTCACCTTTATTTTCGATGAGAATTTTAACTACAAATTGTCTCACCATGTTTTCAAAACATGCTATAGCTGTATAAACAGTAGCCATCTGCTTTGCACAATTTAATAATTCATTCTCGAGAAGATCTAAGGACAAGCTTCGTATATATTCTTGTGTTAATATATCTGAAGATGAATGCTTGCTTATAGCTTCGGAATTAGAAAGAGAGATTTTTGTTAATTCCCCTCTCATTACGAAAGAATATAATTTATCTGGCATTAGATTAAAATAAATGTTTTTTCAGACTTTGGAATATAGCATCATACACTGCCATATTACTTGTTTCAGGAAGATGAATTTGTATATTATAATGCAAATTCATCTTTGTTGATGGTTCAGAAATTTGGTTTATTTTTGGATCCTGTTGAACGGAAATATTACCTTCAATATTAGCTTCGTGTTTTTCTATGTGTTTTTGTTTAGAAGGAATTTTAATTTGAGAAATAGTTGGTGTCCAATCTGCATAACCGCATAATGCTCTAAAAGTTGTTGACATCATTTCAATAACTCTATCTCCCTTTTGGCCTTGCGTTAAAGTTCTTAATTTATTTTTAATTTCATCATTACTCATGGATTGGGCATCCTTCTTTAAATTAAAAAGATCCTCATATGCCTCTTGAATTCCTATTGCTATGATTTTTTTAGATTGCGTTTGATCGAGAAAATCATAATACCGTTGCGTGGGTTGTCCGGATTCGTTGAGCAATCCTAAAGCTTTTAACATTCCTATAATTAATCTGTCAGTACTACTTTTGAATCCTAAATCTTCTAAAAATTTAGTCGTAAATCTTTCTGGAGCTTTTGCTCCAATAATAGAATTGAAAATAGATTCAAGATTTTTAGTGGATGATAGATATGATGTAGTTAAGGCCATAACGTGGTACTAAATACACATTTTTCTTTCCTGAGGCAATATTTTCTCCAAATTATATACATTAATTTCCCCCATTTCTTCCCCATGCCCCTACAAACAAAAAACGCAATATACTCATGACGAATATATTGCGACGGAAAATTGATGGCGGACAGGGAGGGATTCGAACCCTCGGTACTGTTGCCAGTACACACACTTTCCAGGCGTGCTCATTCGACCACTCTGACACCTGCCCGTTGATAGATTGTGTTAGATAGGAAAGCGGGGGTAATGTAACGGCAGAAGAGAAGGTTGGCAATCTTTTTTTCACTTGGGAGGCGTTTTCCTGTTTTTCCCAGGCTCTTCTCGCCTCTTCCCCGTTGCCTGAAAAGGATGGAAAGCACAGAGGTATTGCCTGGGACTCTTCAAAGAGAGTAGGAAAGGAATCATGCATACTATGCAAAAAAACAGGCTTCTGTTATCTACAGAAGCCTGTCATTGAACAAGGTTGAGTTCTTCGTGCCCGATGCCTCTCTTCTCTAAAAAGGCAAAGAACGTTCTTCCTATTTTTTCAACGTTGCGTTTTTCAGGAAGGGACTCTTGCTGTTCGGTCATTATTTCTTTTTCGGGCGTTCGAGGTCGATGCCCCATTTTTCCTGCATGAATTTTTTGTGGAATTCGAGTTTCTCCTTGAAGCGGTTCAGGTTTTTCACCTCCTTGGGGGACCAGGCGGTTTCCACGAGGGCCAGAGCGCGCGGGTAAGCCTGGTAGAAGACGCGTTCAATGTTCGGCAGGCGTTCCGCCCACAGGCAGCAGTCTACGCCGCGCACACGTTCCATTTCCTTGGCGGAGAGGCCATGGTCCGGTTCCAGAGAGTACACGTTTTCCAGCGTGTTGACGGGCATCCAGCCCGTGTCCGGCTGGCCGGAGGGCCAGTCGCCGGGAAGCTGGGGATAGTCAAAGTAGCATTTGCCGTTGGGGGCGCAGATAACGTCCACCTTGTCGCCCGTGGTGTTGGCTACCGTTTTAGGCGTGTGGCCGCCTCTCCACGTGGTTACGATTACTCCGTCCGGATATTTGCCCATGGGCTCGTACCAGAAAACAGCCGTTTTCCCGCGACTTTTCAGCATTTTGGCGCACCTAGTGAAGAATTCCACCATTTCCTTTTGCGCGGCGGCCTTTTTGTTTTCCTCACGGATACCGGCTTTCTCACGGAAGTCCGCGCATTTGGGGCATTTCATCCAGTTGTCTTCCGGCGCTTCGTCTCCGCCCAGATGCACGTATTGGGACGGGAAGATGTCTTTGAGTTCATTGAAGACGGCGTTATAGAATTTCCACACGTCCGGGTTGCCGGGGCATACCAGCGTGTAGGAGATACCCGCATTCGTGCGCACTTCCAGCTTGGGGTTCGGGAAACAGAGGAATTCCGGATAGGCGGTGCAAAGAGCCTGGTTGTGGCCGGGCACGTCTATTTCCGGGATGATTTCAATGTTCCGGGCGGCGGCGTATTTTACCAGGTCCTTAAGCTGTTCCTTGGTGTACATGCCTCCATGGGGAGTTTTGTTGCCAAAGGTTTCCTTACGCCTGGAGGCCACGCTTTCCAGCTTGGGGTATCCGGGCACCGGAAGGCGCCAGCCCTGGTCATCCGTGAGGTGGAAATGGAGTTTGTTGAATTTGTAGAAGGACATCACATCAATGAATTTTTTGACGTCCTCCACCGGCACGAAGTGGCGTGCGGTGTCCATCATCATGCTGCGCCAGCCAAACCGGGGCTTGTCTTCAATGACGCCGCAGGGTATGCCGTCCTCCTTGTATTGGGCCTGGAGCTGTTCCAGCGTGTTTTTGGCATAAAAGAGGCCCGCGCGATCGCCAGCCTGGATTTCCACGCCCTGCGGCTTGATGGTGAGCTTGTATCCCTCCGGCCCCAGGGCCTTATTGGCGGCCTGCTTGAGGATTTTGGGAGATTTACATACTCCGGAGGAAGTGCTGACTTCGACAGGTTCCGGGATGATGTGATAGGGACGGGATTCCACGCCGCCAGCGGCAAAAACGCTGCCGCTCATCACCAGCAGAAGAGGTAGGATACGCCATTTCATTGCGCACGATTCTGACGGAACCGTATTCCATCCGCAATCAAAAAAGACCAGAGGCTTACGGCATGTCCCGGAAAAGGCGCTTCCCGCCTGCACTTCCATCTTGACGGATGCCTCAAAGACAGGTTTGCTAGTCCTGCGCATGGGAGAGTCCTTTTACACACGCACTACGGAGACACCCCCCTCCGCCTTTGATTTGTCCCTCCGACCGCCTGCCTTCAGCGAGTTCCGCGGGCAGGAGAAGATCAAGGATCGCCTGATGCTGATGGTGGAAGCCGCCAAACAGCGCGACGACGTGCTGGACCACATTCTGCTGAGCGGCCCCCCTGGCCTGGGGAAGACGACGCTTGCCAATATTATCGCGAATGCCGTCGGCTGCCGCATCCATACGACGTCCGGCCCCCAGATCGAGAAGGCGGGGGACCTGGCAGGCGTGCTGACCAATCTGGAAAAAGGGGACATCCTGTTTATTGACGAGATCCACCGCCTGCATCCGGCCATTGAGGAGTACCTGTACCCGGCCATGGAGGATTTCCGGCTGGATATTATTATCGACCAGGGCCCGAACGCCCGCTCCATCCAGCTGAATCTTCCCAAGTTCACCCTGGTGGGGGCCACCACCCGCGCCGGGATGCTGACCAGCCCGCTGCGTTCCCGCTTCGGCCTCGTGAACCGGCTGGATTATTACACGCAGGAGGATTTGTGCGCGATCATCGAGCGATCCGCCGGATTGCTGAACGTTCCCGTGGAACCGGCAGGCGCGCTTCAGATCGCCCTGCGCTCCCGAGGCACGCCGCGCGTGGCCAATTCCCTGCTGCGCTGGGTGCGGGATTACGCCCAGGTACGCGGCGACGGCGTGATTACGGAGCAACTGGCGCACGATGCCCTGACCATGATCGAGATTGACGACGACGGCCTGGACGAGATGGACAAGCGCCTGCTGGAAGCCATGATTTACAAGTTTAACGGCGGTCCGGTGGGCCTGTCCTCCCTGGCCGTGGCCGTGGGGGAAGACGCTTCCACGCTGGAGGACGTGCACGAGCCTTTCCTGATCATGCAGGGGTACATCAACCGTACTCCCAGGGGACGCGTGGCAATGCCTTCCGCCTATCTCAAGATGGGGGCCACGCCGCCCGCCAACGGACAGGGATGGCTGTTGTAAGCCATCCGTTTACGGCATGGCAGGAGTCCCGTGTTTTGTGCTGGTCATCAGGCCTCCTTTCTTTTAGACTGTCCCCACATAAAACGTCAGGACGTTTTCTGTTCATCATACGCCCAAAGCTATGGCCGCAAATTCTGATATCGCCTTTAAAAGACTGCCCGTCAAGATCATCGGTACGGGCTCCTATGTTCCGGAACGCCGTCTGACCAATGCGGACCTGGAGAAGATGGTGGACACTTCCCACGAATGGATCATCGAACGCACGGGCATCGTGGAACGCCGCATCGCCGCCCCTGACGAGTACACCTCCCACATGGGGACGAAGGCCGCCCAGCGGGCGCTGGAATCCTGCGGATTGCAGCCGGAGGATATCGACCTGATCATCGTCTCCACCATTACGCCGGATACGTTCACTCCTTCCACCTCCTGCTATATCCAGGACGCCCTGGGCGCCAAGAATGCCGCCGCCTTTGACATTTCCGCCGCCTGCTCCGGCTTCCTGTTCGCCATGAAAACGGCCGTCCAGTTCCTCGGCACGGGCCAGATGAAGACGGCCCTCATCATCGCCGCGGAAAAACTTTCCACCGTCGTCAACTGGGAGGACCGCACCACCTGCGTCCTGTTCGGGGACGGCGCCGGAGCCGCCGTGCTCCAGGCTTCCACGGGAGAGGAAGGGGAAGGCTCCATCCTCGCTACGGACATCGGCACGGACGGCGCCCTGCATGACCTGCTCCAGATTCCGGGCGGCGGCTCCCGCTGCCCCACCACGGTGGAGAACGCCCACGAACGCTTGGCTACCCTCGCCATGCGCGGCAAGGAGACCTTCCGCCAGGCAGTTCCCCGCATGAAGGATTCCGCCGCCAGCGTGATTGAACGCGCCGGCCTGACGTCGGATGACATCAAGCTGATCATTCCCCACCAGGCCAACCTCCGCATCATCAATGCCGTGGCCCAGCGTCTTTCCATCCCGGAGGACAAGGTGTTCATCAATATTGAGAAATACGGCAACACTTCCGCCGCCGCCGTGGCCATCGCCTTTGACGAAGCGCGCCGCACCGGCAGGTTCGGCAAGGGGGACAACGTCGTCCTGGTCACCTTCGGCGCAGGCCTCACATGGGGCGCCGCAGCCATCCGCTGGTAATTTCCGTTATTCCATTCCAGAAACTTACATTACACATGACAACCGAACCGTACGGCAAAAAGAATCCGTTCCCCGCACCCGTCCTTTCCGTCAAGCACCTCACCGGGGAAGGCAGCCCGAAAGAAACGATCCATATTGAATACAGCCTGGACGGCGCCGGAATGGTGTACGTTGCCGGAGACGCCCTGGCCGTCATTCCCTCCAATGATTCTTCCCTGGTGGACGCCCTGATTGAAAAGCTCGGCCTCAGCCCGGATTCCCAGGTTCCCACGCCGGAGGGGGGAGCCGCCAGCCTGCGGGACGCCCTGATCAACTGCTATGACATCACCAATGTCAACAAGGCCCTGCTGACCAAATGGGCAACCGCTTCCGGCAGTCAGGAGCTGGAAACCCTGCTGGCCGGGGACAAGGACGCGCTCAGCGATTTCCTGTGGGGACGCGACGTGCTGGATCTGGCAACGGAGTATCCGGCCTCCTTTGAATCTGCGGAGGCTTTTGTCGGCATCCTGAAAAAAATCATGCCCCGCCTTTACTCCATCGCTTCCAGCCCGAACGCGCACCCGGAAGAAGTGCACCTGTGCGTGGGCGCCGTGCGCTACACGGCCCGGGACCGCAAGCGCGGCGGCGTGTGCTCCACTTACATGGCTGACCGCCTCCAGCCGGGACATACGGCCAGGGTGTTCGTACATACCAACAAGAATTTCCGCCTGCCGGAAGACGGGGATACCCCCATCATCATGGTTGGCCCCGGCACCGGCATCGCCCCCTTCCGGGCATTCTGGGAGGAACGCATCGCCTCCGGGGACAAGGGCGGCAATTGGCTGTTCTTCGGCAACCCATACAAAGCTACCGATTTCTGCTATGAAGACGAGCTGGCCAAATTGACGGCGGACGGCAGATTGAAATTGTCCGTAGCCTGGTCCCGCGACCAGGAGAAGAAGGTATACGTTCAGCATCTCATGGTCCAGGAAGGCGAAGAGCTCTGGAAATGGCTGGAAAACGGCGCCTGCTTCTACGTCTGCGGAGATGCCTCCCGCATGGCCAAGGACGTTGACGCCGCCCTTCATGAAGTTATCCAGACCTGGGGCCACAAGACTCCGGAAGAAGCTGCGGAGTACGTAGCGGACATGAAACAGCACCGCCGCTACCAGCGGGACGTGTATTAATCCGGTTGACGCTTTCTTTCCTTTTACCGCGCCTTTCCACTATCCGTGGGAAGGCGCTTTTTCTTTTTACTACGGAGAAACCGTTACCGGTAAATCCGGTTGACGCAGGGAAGAGCGGCTTGCCTTTTCTCCTCCATCCCTTTTTCCGGGTTTTCCGGACCCCTTGCGGAAAGGGAATTTACTTGCCCTATAGAAACCCCTTATACAACCCATTTACCAGGAGGGACCAGGGACGCATGCACCATCTTTCCGCCCTGTCCGCCCAGACGCACCAGCAGTTTACCCGGGCCTGGAGCTTGTCAAACGCCTTTTCCATCTCAGCCGGCTCCTCCCGCGAGCAGGCCTGCACATAAGCATTAAAACAGGGTCCCTCCAGCCATCCATGCAGCATGGAACCAATCTCTTTGAGGAGCCGGATACGGGCTTCTTTCTCCATCTTCAGCAGTCTGGGCACATGTAATTCCCGCAAAATTAAAAAGTGCACGGCAAACTGCCATTCCCTGTGCGGCATCAGTTTCCATTCCTCCAGCCGATGCGTCAGCAGGTCTTCCACGGAAATATCACGGCAAGCCTGCTCCTGCATGGCAGAGCCGGCACGCTGTACATAGATGGAGCCCACTCTTTTTCCCAAGCCAATCATCGCCGTTCTTCTCATTAACCGCATCCAGTACAGGACATCCTCTCCGTATTTCATGCCTGCTTCCCACAAGGGAAGAGAAGATGCCAGGGAGGAATTCAGAACAACGCTGCTCGTATGGATGGATAAAAGCCCTCTTAACCCCAGTTTCCTGACTACGAAGGAGCACGGTTTTCCCTTCCTGCGGGGAATGCAATCTTCCCTGTTCCATGTATATCTGGCGGCATAAACGTACACGCCGGGATGTTTCCGGAAAAAATCATATGCCATCTTCAAATGATCAGGATACCAGTAGTCATCTCCATCAAGGAACGCCACGTATTTTCCTTTGGCCGCTTTCATTCCCGTGTTTCTGGCATGCGAAGCGCCTCCATTTTCCTGGGAAATGACGTTAATTCTGGAATCCTGAAAAAATTCCACCACTTGAAGGGTGCCATCCGTCGAGCCGTCATCAACGATGATCAATTCAAAATTCTTAAATTCCTGATCCAATACGGATTGAACGGTTTTTCTCAAATAATGCTCCAGATTATAGGCGATTAAAATCACGCTGAATTCTATCCAACCATAGCGGCTATATCGGAGATTCCTGTTCTTTTCTTCCATTTTCCAGATTTAAAACTCGGTGGAGAAATACAGGATTTCTAATCCGGGTTCTTTGTCCGGATACATGAAGGTTTACCAACATGCACATTATGAGCTTTTTATACGGCTTCATGCTGCTGCACGACAGGAAGGACATTTCTTTCCAGGATTGCCTCCCCTCAACTGTCACCATTTATATTAAGTATTTTTTATTGAATCCGGATTAGAAATTCGCGGTTAAGCCATCAGTTCTCATTTTTAGTAACAAAACATAAAATGCTTTTTGCTTTCTTATCCTGATTCCTGTTTTTCCGGACAACCAAAGAAGGATGATTCCATGAAATACGGCACTTCCTTCATTTTTTCCCTACATCCCTCCGATCAATCCCTTCGGTTTGAAAAGAAGCTTCCCGGAGGCTTTCACCTATCGACAAAGATTATGCATCGCCCTTCCCTGCATGCAGTTCATCCCCCTGTGTCCCTATCTGCCAAATGACCGGTATCAAGATTTCCCCTTCTTCTTTTTCGCGCATGAATACGCATTCATCCCCTTTTTCCCATTCCACGCACTCAAACCTGCACACGCTATTCCACATGCAGCAGAGGAAGCAGCCATGCAGAACATGGTTCCATGAACACTTCACGGAGATTTTATCCAAGAGCTTTTTCCCTGCCCTGGCGGTCCCTTTCCATCCGGGGTCTTCAGGCACCCCCTACCGCACTCCACAAACGGCTCTTTTCACTTTCCTGAGCTTGAAAAAGAAGACCATGCAGAACAGATACAGTTTTTGCGGCAAGCAATGGACGATGCCCATCCATCCCGGCTTCCTTAGCGCCCACCTTCGGCGAAAGGAATAGTTCCACCAGTTCTGCTGTTGATCAATGCAACGTATCGCCTTTCTTCTCTCCTCCATTTCGGCAAGCAATTCTTCCCGCGAACGGAAAACCGGAGTGCGGCCCTTCAACAAGTCCTTACACAGTTCCAGGCCGGCTTCCTTGCTTTTCTTCAACTGGCGCCGCATCATCCGATCCCTTTTTTCAAAGGCCGCAGCCGTTTTCATGCTGGCAAACCGCGCTGCACTGTTGACGGCACAAATATTTTTGACGGCAAACCTGTAATAGTACAGGGAGACATCCGGCAATTCATAGATGCTGCCTTGCAGCCACACATGAAATCCCATCAGGTCATCTTCAAAATTGTCCGTCATCGGCAGGGAGCGCCCCCATTGGCAGGCGCTTTTCCTGATCATCATACTGCCTCCGTAATGGGCAGTGGAGGAGAAAGTCCCCTCTTGAAGCCTGATCACCGGGGCCTTTTCCGGAACAGCGGGAAACGCCGGGAATTCGAACATAACGCCGGCTTCCTCATACACGCGGGTCATCTGGCTAACGACAGCCACGGCATCCGGATGCCTTGCCACCGCCCCGGCAAACACCCTGCACCTCCAGGGGAAGGAACAATCATCCCCATCCTGGCGGAGAATCCATTCATGGGAGGCCAGCTCCACCATCTGCCGTATATGCGGCCCGCGCCCCAGAGGGGTTTCATTCCGGTTCAATACCACACGGTGCGGTCCCCGGTACTCCGCCGCCATTTCCTGCATGACTGCAAAGGTACCGTCAGATGAACCGTCATCAGACAGGATGATTTCTACCGGCCCCTCGTAATCCTGCCCGAATACGCTCCGGATGGCATCTCCAATGCAATATTCCTCATTATGCCCGGTCAGAATAATGCTGATGGAGGGGAGTTCCGGAGGATTCATGAAGAAAAGCGGCACGGAAAAGGAAATGTGAATCCCGAGATGGACTATGATCCACAGTACTTATAGATAAGGCGTCACGTTTGTACCGGATTAAGAATCCGGCGTCAACGGAAAAATCTGGGAAAAAGTTTGTTAGGGGTAATGGGGAATATAAGGATGACGGGGATAACGGGGATTAAAAAGATTCTCCTATCATCCTGATGTTCCCTATCATGTGCAACTTTTATGGCGGCGTTGATTAATCACGGATTCTTAATCCGCTATGATTTGGTCCATCAATGCGTTGATTAACAATGAAGGCGTCACGAGGGATTTTTTCCCTCCTCCATTTACCGATTGTTATTACTCCAGAATCAGCGCGAAGTCTTTCCTCCACATCCGGATTCCCGTCCAGCTCCAAAAGCGTTCCATCTCCTTCCTAAATGCAGAAGCCATTTTTCAGCGTTATTATTCCAGCCTATAACCTGGAAAAATATATTGCTGCTACCATTCAGTCGGTACTGGCTCAAATATTTCAGGATTTTGAAATTATTATCGTTGACGATGGTTCTACAGACGGAACCGTTTCTATCATCCAATCTTTTCACGACCAAAGAATTCATCTTATTTCCCAGCGCAACGGCGGCGTTTCGCGAGCACGAAATGCAGGAATGAAGAAAGCCCAAGGCCTTTATATCGCTTTTCTGGACGGGGACGATTACTGGTACCCAGAACATTTGGCGCTGGCGGCTAATTTTTTCCATCTTCATCCTGAGATATTGGTTTATTCCAACCGTCACATCCTGGACGAGTTGGCCAACATAGCGCCACGTCCCCCATCCCATTCTGTATTCATCCGGAAATTGGGGTTAAGGGGATTGCTATTCATGCACCCAAGCAATGTTATCCTGAGTTCATCTCTTGCGTTTCAACTTCCGTCCTGGGAGGAAAATATGTCCTATGGAGAAGACGGCCTGTACTGGACGCGGTGCATGAGGCAGACAGCCCTGATCGGGCTGGGAGGAACCGTCACCTCAATTTACCGGCAAAGGGCATCATCCGCCATGCATGATGTGAATTACCGGCATGTCTCCATTCATACGCTCCTTGCGCCCTTGCTGGATGAACTTGAAGCCATGAAAAAACCCACATGGCAGTTCGCCGTTCATTTCCTGATCATCAGGGAATTGCATTCCAACAGGTTGCTGGCTCTTGACGAAGAGGAAAGGATCTCCTTGCTTGGCAGAATCAGGAAGGTGACGCATCCCTCCTGAACCGGACCTATTTTGACGCCTATGCGAAGGCATGTTTTGCAAAGGAAGGAATGGAACAATCATTTACTGCGCTCATGAATAGAACCGTTTCCTTATGCGTCTGGCTGGACCGCCTGGAAAGAATGGGAAGATCCATGTTGTTTCTCAATAGAAACCAGTAACGCGGATGGGAAACGCAGATCCATTTCTTCACCTGCCATAGTCCATGCCGGACCTTTACCATGAACATCGTATACGCTACAGACGATAAGGGAGCGCTGGGAACGGGGGTAAGCATCGTTTCCCTCATGGAGAATTTACCAGCCGACGTTCATGCCGATATTTACATCATGACAGACGGTTTGAACGAGGATAATACGGCTCGTTTAAATTCTCTGCAACGGTCTTACCGCCTGAGTTTACACTTCATTGAGATGAAGGATAAATACAAGGATTTTCCTGTTGGTTCCAAGTGGTCGGCAGCGACGTATTACCGTCTTGGCCTCGCAGGGGAACTTCCCGCCACGGTGGAACGCGCCCTGTATGTAGATATTGATACCATTTTCAACCGGGATATCAGTTCCATGTATGAAACCGAGTTCGGGGATTGCCTCATCGCCGGCGTTTTCACTACGGAACATTTGACTGAGGAGTTTTTCTCACGCTGGAAACAGGAAATGAATCTGGGCAGGGATTCCATTTACATCAATGCAGGCGTTGTTCTTTATCATATTAAGAAAATTCGTGAAGAACGGTTTGAATCCCAAGTTTTATCTTATGCGAAAAGCAACATCCATCATCTCTCCTGGCAGGATCAGGATATTTTGAACGCATGTTATCAAGAACGTATTTTCTTGCTCCATCCCATGTGGAACATCTGCGACGGCGCCATTTGGTCGATCCGCTGGGAAGGAATAAAAAGCTTCGAGAATAATCCCCTAGAGCCGAAGGATTTGTTGGAAGCCGCCACCAGTCCCGGCATCATCCATTACTGGGGGCATCCCAAGCCCTGGCAACCCAATAGCCTGCGTCAGGATAACGGGCTGTTCTACAAGTATTGGAAAAAATCTCCGTGGAAAGATAAGATCCGGGATTTCCGAAAGCAAAATGATTCTGCCCGAATGTTTGTTTCCCGAATGAGATGCCTCCTGGGGAAGGGCAAACGGCTTTTGCAGGGCAAACACCAGTAGGATTGCGCCAGCTTTTCCTGCCTTTCCCGATGACCAGGAAGCAACCGATTTACAGAGCGCTTTTTTATTAAGGAACGCCAATATCAGCCATTTTTTTTCGGGATACCATCCGTATTCCTTTTTTCCTTGGTATTTCCCCGAGTCAGGAAACTGTCCACTCGGGATTTCCATGGCTGCAAATGCTTCAAATGCACGAAGCTCATGTCTTTTTCATTCCGCGGCTGATGATGATCCGAAGCCACAGCTTCAGAATTTGCCTGTCTTTCCCGCACATAAACGTTATTACGAAAGCAGAATAAGCCCATTTTTTCCTTTTGATTTTTAGCTTTGCGTACAAAGGGTTTTTCATGGAAGCCCTTTTCACGCCCAGATTCCGGTATAGTGATTTTCCGGCTTGTCCAAAAAGATCATTTTACGGATGCCTCCATTAGTTTTCCACGACCGGGTTCCACGGTGACTATTTCCGCCAACCAGTTCTGGCAGTATACGCATTCAAAGCAGACCAGAAAAGCGTGTGCAAGAATGCGTCAACGTTTTATACCTGATGACCGTATCGGCAAGTAGGGAGTATTTTAAAAATTAGTTTATTCATGAAAGTTGACACTATCAAAGGAAGTTCCTATGTAATGACTTGTACAAAAGCTTGTACAGTACATGCCGTTTTAAGTTCCAGCGTGGATCTCATGCTTGTTCTGGAAGCAGGAAAAGCGGGCCAATACGGTTTTGTGGCTCCGACGGATGCGGTAGAAATATCCGATGAAGACGCTTTTGTCATACAGATTTTTAAAACGCCGGTCCCGAGATTGTTTGTCCAGGACGGCGTTCAACCCGGAGAGGATGCCATTTTAAAAAATATGATGGCGGAGTCCGGAACCTTTGCCGGCACCGTCAACGCCAACGGAGGCGTACGCGTGCCGCTGCCTGCCACGGCCCAGGAGGCCCTGTCCTGGGACTCCATGCTCGAAGAGCAGGCCAGACGGGAATGGCTCCTGGTGCGCAGCGCCTCCTATGCCGCCGTTCCGCCATGGGTGGCATTGCTGGCGCGCATGCAATCCCTCAGCATTTACAAGTATTCCAGCGCCAATGCATCCGTCAAGGAAGGCATCATTGAAAATGAACTATATGACCATGTCATTAGAATGACTCCCGCCTCCGGCATTTCCTTGCTGGGGGTGGGCACCAAGCCCTGGAAATTTGCTCATTCACTGGGAACCTACAAAGATTCCAGTTTTGCGGCGGCGGCGGCATGGTGCATTACGGGGGCGGACAAGGCGTCCATCATGCTGGGAAGCACCACACATGGCTATGGATGCACCACAAACCCGTCCTCGCCATGCTATGCGCATCCCATTCACTGGTGCAATTATGACCATGCCGGAACAGGGCAGGATTACAGGTTTCCTCTGCTCAATTCCGTTAATAATTACAACGGTTATGATATGACGCCCGCGTGGCAGGCGACTTTATACGGCAAGTCTTACCTGGGCAGTTCTGCATCCTGCTTGATTCGCGGCACGGATTACGGGCGCGGCAACGGGGAAGCCCGGTATGTGTGGGCGCTGGTCCCAGACGCCACCTATCTTGCCGTAGCAATGGCGCCCCGGCATGCGGCAGACCATCCCTACGTTGAAAACAGGTGGGAGTTGTTCGTCGACGGGCAATACGTCATGCCCATGACAGCGCGGTTCTGCGGCGGCGGCCATACGGCTGTATTGTCAGCAACAGTCAAAGCCCATGAAGTGGCCAGCGCGCAGGAGACAGGGTTGAGAATGGCCGGAATGCGGGTGAACACGGGCAGCCTGCCCGGCAGCACGGCGGCCAGGGATATCCTGGGGAAGGTGGTCATGGACGGAGTGGCGGTCAAGCCCGTGCCGGAGGTGACGGCTTCCGCGCTGGAGGTGGGAGCGGAAGGCGATGAAGTAACGCTGACGGTATCCTCCACGCTGGCGGAGGCTGTGTACGCCATTAACGACACGATGTGCGGGCATGACCCCGCCGCCGTATGGTGCAGCCAATCCGCGGAGCAGATACCAGCCGGCGGCGGCCAAATCACCCTGACGCTTGCCCCCAACACGACCGGGCAACCCCGGCAAGTGTGGGTTTTTGTCGGCCACCACTATGCCCAGACTGCTGTCGTAGAAATCAACCAGTTACCCTGAATATATGAATAAAAAAGAGTTGCACTTATTTTTCCTGCCAAGGAAGTAAAAAATCCTTATAATGCCCCATAGGGAACGCTTACTTTTTCCTCTTCCAGAGCAGCCGCGTCCCCGCTATTGCCAGTCCACGATGTACCATGCCACGCATGCCTTTCGTACAGCAATACATTAAAAGAATCGTTATGACGCCATAGGAAACAACCATCAGGAAGGCGCAGGCAAACCAGTTCAGGAAAGACCCGGAGGGTTGCAAGGGGGAATATTTCCAAATCCAGTTCATCAGCACCATAGGTATCAGAATCAGCGCCAGCTGGTAACCGAATTGGAGCCAGTAATTCATCACGTTCTTTCTGAATCCCCAAGTGTACAGCATGAAGGGTTTCCAAATGCCAACAATAAGCACCAGGCTGGAAATACCCCCCAGAAGAATGCCGGGCAATCCCCATAGGTAACCTCCGATAATTGCTACGGAAATGTTGATCACGCTTTCTACAATGGGCGCCCAGACATCCCAGAACAGGCCGTAGCCGTATAAAAATTGATCCACTGCACCCCGCGTGACAGTGATGAACAGGTTGATGATGATCAGGATCATGATTTCCCGGGGGAGGATGTAGCCCGCTCCCAGCCAAAGCGTGATGAATGGCTCCAGAAGCTGGTAAAGGGTAAAGCAGATTGTCCCGGCTATCAGCATGCGCAGGGAAAATAATTCATTGAACACCTTGCGGATTTTTTCCGCATTCCCCTCCGCGATCAGATTTCCCACGCTGGCTTCCGTGCTCCCCAGCAGGTTGTTGACCAGGAGGAACAGTTTATCCATGATGGTGGAATAGTTGCCATAGTAGGCCACCATCTGCAGGGAAACAAATGCATAAACCAGAAACGGCGTGACCTGGAACTGGAAAAAATAACCCAGCCGATGTACAAAGAGCTGCCTGGTATATTTAATAACCTCAGGGTATTTCCTGAACAGTTCCTTTCCCAGAGCCACATTGCTTTTCAACCAGGGATATACCTGATTAATTTTCCAGTTAAGGATGAAGGAATAAATAATGCCGAACAGCAGTTCTATCATTATCCATAGATAATAGCTGCCCGTATACCACGCAGATAATATCTGGCATAAAATTTTGATTATGGAGGCCGTCTGGAAATAGAAGGCCACCACGTAATTCCTCTGGTCCGCCCCCAGGAGAGTCTGCCTGTAGTTGGCGAAGTACCCAATCAGGGAAGAGGCGAGAAAAGAATAATAAGCAAAATAGATGATTCCATAGGAAAACCCCGTTGAAGGGAAGATCAGCGGCAGAAAACAGGAAAGCAGCAATCCGGCGGCAATAATGATGCGCCCTATCCACCGGTACATGTAACCCAGAACAGAAATAATTTCATTAATTCTGGCCTCATCATGTTCAAAAATAGGTTTATAAAGCACATATCCGATAGCCGTGCTTATGCCAAGCTCCGCCAAATTAAGAAAATTCAGCAGATTCATTAAAGTTCCCGTCAAACCGACGAAATCAGCGCCCAGGCAATTCAGGAAAACTTTTCTTGAAAAAAATGAAATGATGAGAATCAGAACATAAAAAATGAGGTTCACCCGGGCATTCAACAGGCTTTTTTTTACGCGAGACTCCTTCATACCATTTATTCCATGGACTTATCCTCTCTTCACGAGAAAACAAAAAATACAGAAATCATTCATACCCGGTTTCATTTATCCGGCTGGTAAAATACAAACAGGATATTCTGCCAGTCATACGGCCATGAAAAGCGGCATTAATCTAGCACAACATTCCACTGCATCAACATCTTTTTATCCATAAGCCACAACCTGCTCCATACCAGTTATCCAACATTGTTCCATAAAGCATTCTTGTTTTATTTCCCTCTTTCATCTATATTACCGCCCGTGAGCAAAGGAAGGATTCTGATTGCCGCCTATGCCTTCCCTCCCGGAGAAGGAGGCGTGGGTATGGCGGCCTATGAAATGGCGCACAGCCTGGGCTCCAGAGGCTGGGACATTCACGTTCTCACCCGCCAGCAGGATTTGCCGGAGGATCCTTCCCGCACAAGATGCTGCCCCATCACGGCCCTGCCGGATTCCCTGACGGACGACACCAACCGCTTGAAGGAGTACCTGGACGCTTTTTTAAAAGATATCCAGCCGGATTTTATCGTTTACCATTCCTGGTCGGGCTGGTGCCGGAAGGAATTGCTGGCATGCGCACGGGAAAAGCGCCTTCCCTTTTTTCTGCGTTCCCACGGCATGCCCACCAACCTCCGTTCCTATTTCCGCGTGGACTACCCTCCTTTTTTCGGCATGAAAAAATGGCTCTGCTCCTTTTTCCAAATACGCAGGGGCATTCTGAACGTACACCGGGAATCCCCGTTAAACCGCCTTGTTTTCCTTGACTCCTATGGAACGCCCTTCAAAGGGTTCGATTATTACTACTGCTCCAAACTGAATCTTTCCCGTTACGTCTGCATTCCCAACACGTTTCCGGCGCTGAAACAAGCCGTTCCTTTCTTCCGGGAAAAATACGGATTGTCCCACGCTCCCGTTTTCACGTGTCCCGCCAGCGCCTGCAACACGAAGCGGCAGCTTCTGTTTATTCGCCATGTAAAGCAAACCAAGCTGGACAACATCGTTTTCCTTTTCCTTGTTCCGCAACGCAATTCCTACGCTGAGCAAATGGAGCAGGCTATTGGGGACGATCCCAGATTCAGGATTCTTTACAATCTTCCCCGTCCGGAGGTGGAAGCCGCCATTATGGAGAGCGCCGCCGTTTTCCTTTACTCCTATCAGGAGCAGCAGCCGCTTTGCATTCTGGAGGCCATGTCGTGCGGCATCCCATGGTTTGCTCCCGATGTGGGAGCCGTTTCCACCCTGAAGGGAGGCATCATCCTGAAAAAAACATCCTCCGCCACATTGGAAAAAACCGTGGGGGCTCTGACGGACGAAAAATTCCGGGAGCGCCGGGGGCAGGAGGGGCTGCGGCAATGGCAGGAACAGTATGACCCATCAGTCGTATATCAACAATGGGAAGACCTGCTCAGCTCCATTGCCTCCTCCCGTACCCCAAAGCAGAAGGATTGAATTGATTCCATGGGATGAATTCGGCCCCGGCTATTTTCCTCACGAACGTTATCCCACGGTAAAACGCCTTCTCACCATTTTCATCATTGCATTTTCCGGACCAGCCAAGTTTCTCAGTTATGAGAATTTTCGCGTTAAAATTTTTCAATAGGAGATTGCGGAGACCAAGTCTCCCGTTTTAAAGAAAGACCATCATTGTATCAGTTTAAAAAAGGGATTCCAGATAGAAAACAGACACAATCTTTTTTTCATCTTGCTCGCAGCCAAGGCGCTCATCATCATACTTGCGCATTTTCTGGACTTTTCAATTCGTCCGCGTTATTAATAGTCCTTGCTGTTTTTATATGGAAAATCGGTCATCTCTTCCTGTTATCGCCATTTTGGCAAACATGCCTTTGGGACGCTTGCTTCCTGAAGAGTTTCAAGATCAAGACCACACCTTGATTCCATGGATTTATGCTTTTTTCTGCGATCTGGCTCATCAAAAACGCTATGAAATTCATTGGATTACTCTCAAAAAATATGTAAAGGCCCATACCGTCCGGCAACTGAAAGGCCAGACCATTCACATTCTGCCTGATCCAAGTTTGGCTCTGGGACTTTTAAGCGGGCATTTTCTTGCCTCTAAAAGAATACGCCTTCTTCTCCATTCCCTGAAACCAGCCCTGGTCCATGCATGGGGCATTGAATTTCCATATGCCAAGGCATGCATGAACCAGCCGTATTCCCGATTATTATCATACCAGGGGGCCCTGCATGCCTATTGCCGGGAAAGTAAAATGCCCTTTCTGGCGCACCTTCAAGCATTCTGGGAAAAACGAACAACTCCGGCATACCAGCATATTACATGTGAATCACCATGGGCTGCGGAATGTGTCCGGAAACTCAACCCGGCAGCCTCCATCCATCTTATCGACTACGGCATTGAGTCCGAGTTCCAGGAAAAGAAACGCGCTCCCAGTACACGGCCATCCTGCCTGTTCGCAGGATCACTGAACGAACGTAAAGGTCTTCCCTTTCTGATTGAAGCCTTTAAAGATCCCTCCCTGGCGCATGTAGACCTTTATATTGCAGGAAACGGGAAACTACGCACCAAGCTAAATTCCGGATGCCCTCCCAATATCCATTGGCTTGGAGAACTATCCAGGATGCAACTCAGGCAGCAGATGGAAACGGCCTGGTGCCTGTTACTTCCAACTCTGGCCGATACAGGACCCACCATTGTCAAGGAAGCCCGCTGTATGGAATTACCGGTTATCACTACGGTCAATGCCGGGAGCAAACAATACGTCAAAGACGGCAAATCGGGATACATCCTCCCAGTCAAAGACAGCGAAGCCATTCGCCAAGCCGTCCTTGCCGTGACGGAATCCCTGGATAAATCCATTGCCATGGGAAAATACGGAATAGAGGAAATAAAAAGGAAGCTCAGTATTCAAACTACTTCCCAAGACTTTATGGACGTCTATGGCTCGCTGCTGGAGATGAAAGAGAAAAAAGACACGGCTTCCTGACAGGCAGGTTTTTCTTTTACCTCCGGAGCTTCCAAAGAAAACCTGTTTTCGCCTTTCTTCCCATGATAAAAAAGCTCATTATTCAGTTCCTTTCAAAGATAGGCTGCCTGCTGCTCAAGCTCCGGGGAGTGCGTACCGGAACGGGCGTCATCCTGTCCGGCCTGCCCCGGATTAAAAAATTCCCGGGGGCTTGCATCACCATCGGCAACGGCGTCACCATCCACTCCATGGCGCGGATGAATCCGGTCCTTTCCCACCATGCCTGCCTGGCGGCCCTTTCCAATGAAGCCCGCATCAGCGTGGAGGACGGCTGCGGCATCAGCGGAGCCACCCTGGTTTGCGTCAACGGCATCCACATCGGGCGCCATACGCTGATAGGCGCAGACACGCTGATTCTGGACAACGACATGCACTATCCCCGGAGCGGCGCCAGCTGGGGCAGCACATGGGGAAATCCCGGGCACGGCAAGCCCATTCACATCGGAGAAGGCTGTTTCATCGGAGCCAGGGCCATTATCCTGAAAGGCGTCACCATCGGTTCCGGAGCCGTGGTAGCCGCCGGAGCCGTCGTCACCAGGGATGTGCCTTCCGGCTGTCTCGCGATCGGCAATCCCGCAGAAAACAAGCCGCTGCCCGAACGCCTCAGGCATCCGGAAAAATCCTGACTGCGCCATGCTCGGCATTTCTACTACAGGCCTTCCCGCCACGCTGTTCCTTGCCGGCCCCACCGGGTCGGGAAAATCCGCCGTGGCCGTGGAACTGGCGGAAATGCTGGGTGCAGAAATCGTCGGTTCGGACGCCTACCAGGTGTACCGTGAGCTTCCCATTCTAACGGCGGCTCCCTCCCCGGAAGACCGGGCACGCGTTCCCCACCACATGGTATCCATCATTCCGGCCCGGATGCCCTGGGACGCCACGGAACACTACCACCGCGCCATGCGGTGCGTGAAGGATATCCATGCCCGCGGAAAAACGGCCATCGTCACGGGCGGCTCCGGACTGTACTTCAAATTCCTCTCCCACGGCATGTCGGAAGCGCCGCCGGGGGATGCCGCCCTCCGCGCCGCTTTTGCGGACTGTTCCACGGAAGAATTGTACGCCAGGCTGGCTTCCCTGGACCCGGAAGGCGCAGCCCTGACCAACTCTTCCAACCGGCGGTATGTGGAACGCAACCTGGAAATCGTCCTTGCCGGAGGAAAACCCCTTTCCTTCTGGAAGCGGAACTGGCTGAAGCCGCCCCTGGGGCCCGGCTGGGTCATCACCAGGGAAGTTCCGGAACTGGACGGGAGAATCGCCCTCCGCGCCGCACGCATGATGCAGGAGGGGGCCGTGGAGGAAGCAGCCGCCCTGGGCCCCTGCTCCGCCACGGCGGAACGCACCCTAGGCCTGGCGTTGATACGCAGCCTGCTGCGCGGGGAAATCACCCGTGAAACCTGTCAGAGCCAGCTGGCGCTCGCCACCCGGCAATACGCCAAACGCCAGCGTACCTGGTTGAAACGGGAGCAATGGCTCCGGGAACTTCCGGCTGCCCCCTCCGCCTCCCCCCGGGAGCTGGCGAAATGCATCATACGGGAGCTGGAGCATTAGCCCCCTCCTAGGACGGTAAACATCCGGAAAACCGCCCGTTTCTTCCCCCGGCAAACTGTATCTAACATATTTTTGGATGCATTGACATTAAAAGGGGCGGAAGACTATCATGAGCATAACTCTCCTCAGCTCGCACCCTGGCATGAATTTCTCCTCTTTCCGCCTTTCTTCTACCGGCATTTTTCTGCACGCCCTGGCAGCGCTTGCGCATGCGGAAGATATTCCCGCCACGGATGACCGCTCCCTGTACATCGAATCAGAAACGAAGGTTGTTTCTCCTCAATGCCTCATCAACCAGGGAGACCAGGACGAGGACAGGAAACGTACCAAAGTCGGTATTGGAGAAGTGGTCACCTTGGCCCTGAACGGCAAGAGAGTTAGGGACGTAGACCCGGATTCCCTTGAATGGTCCCTGGAGCCGGAGAAGGCGGCCAGCATTGAGAAATCAAATGACGATATTAATCAAGCTACGCTGACCATCAGCAGAAACCTTACCGAGGATACTAACCTGAAGGTTCGAGTTAAAACCAGCCTTGATGAAGAACTGCCGAAAAGAGAACCCTCCGTTTTCAGCATTCTCGTTCCCTCTGACATTAAAGCGGAACATTCCGGGAAACGGGTGGAAAAACATCCCCGGGACAAGGAGAAAGACAGACCGGGAGCTTCCTCCAAGCTTGTCGTGACTTTTCTTCCCTTGGCGGTCAGTTTCAGCAATGTTCCCATCATGGAACGGGCAGAAGACCCGGAAGGATTCAAACCGGTGCATACCCCGGGAAAACAGCTGATGTGGCCCAATGCCCTGAATGCCCACCATCATGACAACATCGGCTGGAGATGGGACAAGGAGAAGGATATTCGCTTGCAGCACTTGCAGGACATGAAACTTCCCGATTCCTTTTCATGGACCTGCGGGTGGTACGTACACGCCGACGGCAAGGACTGCTGCAAGGTTGGCAATGACACGTATTCCCAGGATTTCAGTTTTGAGTACGAAGATGAAAGGGAAACCAATAAAGACTCTCCCACCAGGGGCTTGAAAAACATCAAGGTAAGCATCACCAAATTCGGATGCACCGTCACGCGCAGCACGGCAGGCAACGCCCTGCATGCCGACTCTACCGCCAATCCATAACCTCCTGTTTTTAGCATCATGAATAAATCTTATCCCTTCCTTCTGTTATTCGTCCTTTACTCGCTGTCTTTTCCCTGTTCAGCCTCTCCGGAGCAGGACCAGCTCCCCCTTCCTTCCGCCATCAGGAATCTGAACAAGCAAAACCCGGAACTCCTGCGGCTTAAGAAACTGCTGGACAGTGACCAGATCATTCCGTTCTACCAGGGGGCGGATAAAATATTGAAAGAAGCCAACCGCTACCGGAAAAAGGACGTCACCCCTCAGGAGCTGACGGAGGGGCTTTTCCTGTGCTATCTGATTGCCAAGGCCCCGTTCATTGACCTCAACGATTACGAAAATGTCGAATGGCTTGCTACCTACACTAGCGTAGATCACCACGCAAAAGAGTTTTTCACGAACAGCATCCCTTTCCTTGCGCTAACGGACAAGAATAGCAGCCTCCCAGGCAGGGAAGAGGCCCTTCGATTTTATTTATCCGCAAAAGCTCTGATCATCAAACAATTCCACAGCCAGGTAGATTATGCTTTTGAAGCTACGGAAATTTTCGCCCACATGCTCATCGACCATGCCTCCGGAATGCCAGAAGGAAACGATACCAAGCTGTTCAACAAGACAAGCGCGCTGAGTTCGAGAAGCAACAACGCTCAATTCGCCATCAAAAGCAAAGAACGCGGATTTATCAGGGAACTGATGACCTGCTTCCCGACCAAGGCCCAGGAGGTTAAAAAATACCTGCGTCTGGCCGGATACAGGGACAAGGACATTCCGGCCCTGCTGGACAGAACCGTCGGCCGGGTGCCGAAAGCGGCCTACCTTTACAAGGGATTGCCCAAACAGAAAAATTAAAGCGTCATCTAAATCCGGACAACAAAAGCGTCACTAGTGCAAACCCTTTCCTGCATAAAAAGACTGTAAGGCATCTTCTTGTTTTCCCAGGTTACGTCCGAATAATCGTCTCCCCCGCTTTTTGTCTTGGCTTACGGGGGTATCTTTGATTTACAGGGGCAGGCGGGAAAGACTTCCCAAACGCAGGTTCCCTATCACACCCATATCCTTTTCAACATCGTGGCACGCATTCTTGTAGGCTTATCCGGCGGGGTGGACAGCTCCGTGGCAGCAGCCCTGCTCGTGGAGCAGGGACATGACGTGGTGGGGGCCTACATGAAAAACTGGGTGAATGACGAGGGCATTCCCGGCGAATGCCCGTGGGAGCAGGATATTCAGGACGCGCTGGCCGTCGCTAAAAAAATCGGCATTGAATTCCGGGTCATTGACCTGGTGGACGAATACCGCTCCCGCATCGTAAATTATCTGATTGAAGGCTACCGCGCCGGATACACGCCCAATCCGGACGTGCTGTGCAACCGGGAAATGAAGTTCGGCGTCTTTCTGGATTACGCCCTGGAGCAGGGGTTTGACTCCGTAGCCACCGGCCACTACGCCCGCAGGCTGGATACGCCGCAGGGCTCCTTCATCTTGCGCGGGCGGGACCCTAACAAGGACCAGTCCTACTTCCTGTCTCTGATGCGCCCGGACCAGACAGCCCGTGCCGTGTTCCCTCTCGGGGACCTGCTGAAGCCGGAGGTCCGCGTACTGGCGGACAAATACGGCCTTCCCACGGCGCGCAAGAAGGACAGCCAGGGCATCTGCTTCATCGGCCAGGTGAAAATGAGCGACTTCCTGCGCCACTACCTGCCGGACAAACCCGGTAAAATCGTGGATACGGAGGGGAAGGTGCTCGGCTCCCACAACGGCCTGCACCTGTTCACCATGGGCCAGCGGAAAGGCCACGGCGTAGCCTCCCCCCGGGAGGGAATCGCCTATGTGGTGGTGGGGAAGGACGTCAAGCGCAACCGCCTGATCCTGGGGTATGAGGATGCGTCCACGCAGGGACTGTACGCCGCCCATGCGGTGGTTGGCGGCATTTCCAATACGCTGGCGCCCCTGCCCTCCCGCGTGATGGCGCAGCCCCGCTACCGCGCCAAGGCGGAATGGGCCGCCTGTGAATATCTGGAGGAAGGAAAGGTACGCCTGAGCTTTGACACTCCCCTCCGGGCGCTGGCCGTGGGACAGGTCTGCGCCTTTTACGACGGAGGCAAGCTGCTGGGCGGCGGTTTTTTTGAATCCATAGAACCATGATTGACCCGGAACGCACCATAGCCGCGCAGGCCACCGCCGCAGGACAGGGAGCTATCGCCGTCATCCGCATGAGCGGCCCCGGCTGCATGGCCGTCCTGGAACAATGCACCCCCACGACCTTCACGGACCGCCTCCAGCCGCGCCGGGCAACGCTGGCCCGCATCCTGGACGCGGAGGGAGCCGCCATTGACCAGGCGCTCATCACCTGGTTTCCGGCTCCGGCCAGTTATACGGGGGAAGACACCGTGGAAATCTCCTGCCATGGCGGCATGCTGGTGACGGACCGCCTGCTGAAACGCCTGTACCGGTGCGGAGCCTCCCCGGCGGAACCGGGAGAATTCACGAAGAGAGCCTTCCTGAACGGGCGGATGGACCTGACCCAGGCGGAGGCCGTGATGGACGTGATTTCCGCCGGGAGCGACCTGGCCCTGAAGGCCGCGCAAAGCCAGCTGGACGGGGGCATCGGCTCCCAGGTGGACGAACTGAAGGAAAGCCTGGTTCATGTCCTGGCCCATATTGAAGCCTATATTGATTTTCCGGATGAAGACATTTCCCCGGACACCGCTTCCGGTTTGCTGGAGCGTCTCCGGAGCATGGAAGAAAAACTTTCCGACCTCCTCCGGACTGCCGAGGGAGGGCGCCTGCTGCGGGAAGGAATCCGCACCGCAATCGCAGGCCCGCCCAACGTCGGAAAGTCCAGCCTGCTGAATACCCTGCTGGGGTATGACCGGGCCATTGTCAGCAATATTGCCGGAACCACGCGGGACACGGTGGAGGAATCCATCCAGCTCGCCGGGCTGGCCCTGCGGCTGATTGACACGGCAGGCGTCCGGGAATCATCCGACGTAATTGAACAGGCCGGCATCACCCGCACCAACCGGGCGCTGGAAACCGCCGACCTGGTTCTGGAAGTGGCGGACGCCTCCGCGCCCCGCACAGAGCCCTTCCTGACCGCCGGGCGCACCGCGCCGCGGCTGCTGGTCCTGAACAAGTGCGACCTGGGAATCCATCCGGACTGGAAAACCATTCCCGGCATCAGGTTCTCCTGCGCCGCCGGAGAGGGCAGAGAGGAATTGGAAGAAGCCATCGTCCGCGCCTTTGCCTCCGCCCTGCCCGGTGAAACGGGCAGCTCCCAGGTGGCCATCAACGCCCGACACCAGCATGAACTGGGCCTGTGCCTGGAGCATGTCCGGCTGGCTTCTGAGTCCATCTCCCGGCAGGAAAGCCCGGAATTCGCGGCGCTGGAACTGAGGGAAGCCCTGACGCACCTGGGGGAAATCACCGGAGCGGTGGATACGGAGGACGTCCTGGGCGCTATTTTCTCCTCCTTCTGCCTAGGCAAGTAGGGAATAGTTACCAACGATTAACATATGTTCGGCCTTATAATATTTCGAAATTATTTCCTTTAGTCTTGTCGAAATCGCTCTCTTTGTTTTACCTTTTTTGAATTCTTGATGAACAGCGCCGGTCTTTCATTGTTGCCATCCAAATTCCGTCGATGACTGATAAAAACGGCGTTATAAGATTACCCTATATAATTCCGTAATATTTTATGCGGAATCAGGAAATACCACTTATTAAATTAGAAACGATTCTTCTAAAATTAGAATAATCAATAAGAATCAACATTTCACCATAAATAATTATCGACAGTTAAAGATATTAATTATTTTAAATTAAAATTAAAAATTCTCTAACATCATACGCTGAATAACAATGACAACATCGAATGCTATATCCTAATTTTAGGAAAAGAGAGGAATGGCATTTAATAATTTATTGATTGTTTGATGATATACAAAATGAGGATCGAGAGTTTTGCTCAACATTGATTTCCTTGTTTGTAAAAAATTAACATCGACTTTTAGCAGAAATGTTACATTCATCATAAACATTTAAAGTTTTATTTTCTCCGTCCACTGGTTACACTTCCAAATATTCTTGTACATAGTCAAACATATCAGGATCGAGTCCCATATCACCACGATAATGTATATTAAAATTTATTCTTGTTTTTATGAGGGAGTTATTTACAGAAAAAAGATAGTCGTTCAGGGCAACGAGTTCCGGAATGAGCCACTCATGTTTCTTCATCATCCATCGGCAGAGAACACTGCACGCGTCCTGGTGGCATTTCTCTCTCGGCTTACTGCCACTTTTTATTTCTATGCTGATGCTACCGTCTTTCATATTGCATTGGCAACTTTCACACTTATTATTTTTAGTTGCAGAAGTAAGTTGTTTGACATTCAGATATAAATTAAGGTTTATATCCTCTGAAATTGGTTTTTCGTCCAACTTCTTCTCCTCGTCTTCATCTGCTTTGTAAACGGTCTTCAACTCGATCCTATCTGTCACGAGATGCGAAATCCAATGGAATTTCGATGTTAAAGACAAGTGTTGGAGATTCTGTTGTAGCAGATGATAATTCACTCTGTCGTTTGCCACATCAAGTAAATCTGCTAATCGGACGAGTATCATCAAATATTTCAAGCTAACCGTATCATCTTTTGCTCTCGATTTCAAACCATATACATCATATACGTCATAGCCATGACTTTCGGATACTTTTGCCACAAATGAAAGTAACGCAGGTTCAAGGTAGCTGAGCAATGTATTAGACCTGTTGCGAATAAATCGCGCACTATCTGTAGCATGATGGTCTCTTATTTCACTCTCAAAATAACTATATACCTCATTGAAAATAGATATCAAGAACTTACCCGCATTTTTCAACCGAGAATTCTTGCGGTCTTCAGGCTTTATGGAATTGAAAGCTTTCAATTCATCCTGCATCTTCACCATCAAATCGGATATGATAGCTATATTCTTACCTTCGGCAGAACTCATTCTGCCAAGGTCGGGATGAATCACCATGCTAATGTCATGTAGATAACAGGCTAAGAATAAGATATAATAATCAATATCTTTCAAGACAAAATAGTCGATTCTATTAGTCAACTCCAACGACTTGTCAATTAGAGTCACTGCGTGTTCCTCATTGTGAAGTGTGTATGTATTAAGAAACTTAGAACCGTTATACCACAGACCTTTTGTCAGTCGATGAGTGAGAATCAATGAATCAACCCATTCTGGCTTACGCACATGACTGATGAATTTGTTCAACACGCCAAGTAGTCCCATATCAATACCCATACAGTTTGATATATCCTTGTCTTTTATATGTTCAACAAACTCTTCAAACTGCTCTAACTTAAAATCTTTGTTCCTCAGGTATGCTAGTATTCGAAGTTCGGTATAGCGGAACTTGCGGGAATTGGTTTTCATAAATGTCAAGGCATCTGACGGAACAACGCCCATAATTTCTGAAAAATAAACATTCAGAATTCTTCTTTGGTATTCCGAAGATGATTTCATCACAAACACCGTAAAACCTTTCCCTCCGTATCCCTTATCCCTCATTCCATACATTTCCATTAAAGATTTTCCGGTCATGAATGCGCGGAATTTTTCCATCTGCTTTTCAGAATTAATGCTTTTGAGTCCGCTAAAGTTCTCTTTAGACCAACGAATGAGGGATGCGTATACGTCCTGAGAAAATGATTTCATCATAACGGCACTACTGGCATCTTTAGCAAAAAAAAGATACTTGTATCTTTTTTCATCATCTTTGTTTCCAAGTTTTAATGCCTTTTTTTCGAATTCACTAATGTGTAAACTTAACTTTTGAGCTTCCTCTTTCGACTCTTTTTGTATAAGTAATCTATATTCAGACTGGAATATGTCCTCATCGTTCTGCTCAAACCAGTCTGTGAGATTGTTCACCTTTTTTAAAAACCGTTCTTCAAAGCTCTTGAGCAAGGCTACATTGGGACCTCCTTCTTCTCTTATTTTTAATAATCGATTACGATAAAGGAAAAATTTCTTAAATCTGCGCAGGAGTTTCAATTTCGAAGACACTTTGTTTTTATGCTCAGCACCAACATTCTCTTCCGTCTTTTTTTTCTGCTCTTTTATTTCTCGAGAAATTACCTTATCAAAAGCTTCCAGTTTTCCAAGAGACACTTGATCGTCTATTTCATCCAAACTCCAAGAGAATTTGGATGAAATAGATATTTCTCTAGTTAAATTCAGAATCGAGCCAAATTGATTGTCAATTGTATCTATTGGGGTGAACACACTTTTCCCATCCTCATGAAACTTAATTTGATATTTCAACTCTGTATGGAAATCCAAATATCTTTGTGAAACGAAATCTTCTATATCACTTTTATCCAGCGCTATCTTGTTGCACCATTTAGAAAGATCTGCATTAATCTTATTTATTCTTTCTTTGAATGAATTTTCATTCAATTCTGCTTGAACATAAATCACCGAATCATCAACATAGAAATAGGCATCACCGCGGAAACATTCATCTTTCATAAGGCAATTCTTGACTTCTATCATACAGAGATTGCCGAAGAAATAAGACTGAGGCAAACCTTGCGGAATACCGCAATTCATGAACAAATCACCACGCTTTATTTCAAAATCATCTGGATAGTAACAATCTTTCCAAGGCTCAATATTATCTTCCTCTAACTTGAAGAATAGCAATTTTGCAACAGCCATCTTCAAAGCCGGCAAGTCATCTTTATATGTTGAAGAAAGCTTTTCAATAATATAATTATAAAGCAATTTTGGTGAAATAGACGGGAAGAAATTCTTAATATCCAGACACACTTCCGTCAGATAATTATGATTATTCTGATATGATCGGCAATGTTCAATCACATTTTCAGTATATTCCTTGTACTTCGTCTGCCATTTATGGAACAAGTACTGAACATTCGTGCTTGGTATATTACCATAAAAATTATGTGGTACAAGTTTTGACAAGTCCGACAAATTTCTCTTGCCTTCTTTGTAGTTGTCTTCATACATCAAACTATTCAAGATGCTAACCATACAAATTAAGTCAATCAAACGAGCTATATGCAACGGGCGAAATTTCAGCACCTCGTCATCATAATTCTTTAGTTTGAAATAGACTTTAGCTTCAAACAAATTTTCTTCGCTTGAAAAAATCCACTGAAGCTTCTGTTTACAAACTATTATGACCTTTTCTATCAGCTCAACATTATGTTTATCTGCGAGAGCATAATATAACTCCAAATCATTTTTTGCTATTACATCACTCACCTCTCCAGATTTGTCAAAAAAATTAATTGGATCATCAGTATTCAACAAACCTTTATCAAATATATACGATTCCATGCAGAATATCGCATTGAAAATATTCTGATTATCAAGAATCTTTTCATATAATTTATATTGAGTTATATTCAGTATCATAGCCTAAGTTTTGTCCTCTATTTCCGTCTGTTCTTTCCATGCGGCTAACACTTGCCTCACTCCATTGATAAATAAATCTAGATTATTACTATATTTGCGGTAACATGTTAGCAAAGTAGTTTTGCCGATTTTGGCGGATATATAGTAACCACTCTTAACCTTATTGATTTGATTGAAATTTTCCCAATTAAGAGTCGTTTTTACAAACGGCTTGTCATCAATAAATTTTACATTAAATAATCCATTTAACACAATATGCAAATCTTTATTACCGCTAAATTCTGTTTTCATCTCATCTATGTCTGCAAGAAGATAACTAATAAACTTGTGTACGTCGGAAAAGAAGTCTACATATTTGTCCATTTGCTTGCGCAAGTAGTTCCATGAGTAATCGAAGTCAGTATTTGATGATAAAAAAAATGTGTAACCAAACAAAAGTCCATTTCCTTCTATATTGAGTTCAATTGCTTCTTTTATTTTTTCCATGTTATCTTTCTTAAAGATGTACGTCGGAAGTTTCATGTCAAAGATAGCTTGGAGAACCTTCAGCTTATGCCTAAAGTCTCGACGAGCTTTCTCTCCTTCAGGAGTATCCTTTACACACTTTTCCGGAATTGTCTGTATGTCCTCAAACAATTCAACTTTTGTATATAACATAATAGTTTGTACTTTTATTATTCAACCTTCTTGTATTCCATGCGTCGTTATATAATATTCACTGTAATCCTTTACTTCTTCGGGCAGCTGTTCCTCTTTGAACATCGCATAGTGATTGATAAAAAATCTTCTAAGATTAACACACGCTTCCCTTCCTGCCTTATCTCGGTCTGGATACATGTGCAGTTTATAAGTTTTCAACTTGATCAAATCAAATTGTGGCAATATCCTTGCACCCGGTATTGCCACAGCTTTTTTCCCAGTTGAAAGCAATGCCAAGCAGTCGGTTACGCCCTCACTGATGTACAAATCCTCGCCAGACTTCATCGTATTCAAGACAGGCAAATTAAATAACCTTGTCTTCTGTGCTGATATAAACTGAAAACGCGGAGCGTCCTTCTGTGTACCTAAGTATCGTGACTGCATTCCTATTAAGTCAGTTCTTTCATCGTAGTAAGGGAATATCAAGCAAGGTGTGAACAAACAGAAGTATAACTTTCCGTTGGTGGCAGTTATGAAGCCACTATCTTGCAAGGTATTTGAATCGAAAACCTTGACCATCTTCTTAACTAACAATTTGGAATCGTCGATTGATACGATATTCAATTGTTTTATTACCTCATTATTGAGGAACCGCTTCCCAAACAGAAACTCCTTTCCTTTCTCAGTGAGTGAATTATTATCCAGGATCCATTGAGCTACATTCTTTGAAAATGGTTTCTCTGTCTTTTCTGACTTTAATTTCTTTTTGATACAGACTTCCTTTATGCTGTTCTTAGCATGATAATAATTTTCAATAGGAATTCCGAACTTTTTACATAGCCACTGACACGCTTCTACAAAGTTAGATTCCATGCGTTCAGTCACAAAATCTATGGCACTACCACCTTTGTTGCAGACAAAACAATTCCACCTCTCCCTATTGTTACCAAAAAACGATAAACTTGGGTGATGGTCTTCGTGCATAAAGCATAAGGCCTTATGTTTTCTCACTTCAATTCCTAACTGCTCTGCCACACTCTCGCAAGAGAGCATACGCAAACGGGATATAGTTTCTTGTGATATTCTTGCCATATAAAAACTGAAATTTTACATGATTATCTATTTACATTCAATCCAGTAAATATCTCAAATGGTGAATAAATTCTTGGCTGACAAAATTTCCTGATAGCTTCAGTGATTCACACGGATTTCCTAGAATCGTCCTACCAATGATTCTGACAATTCCTTTTCCAATAGTACGCGACTACTACCAAGAAGCAAGACTTTGATATTAAGGTCGTGCAATGTATCTTCATTCCACTCTTTTTTACGACTTTGCTCCAGTTGATTATCTTCTGTATCTCATCAATAACGGAAATAGTACTTTCCAACCATTACTACCTTTCAAACTAGAACTGCCGCTCTATAATTGGAAATCTGAGCACTTCTGGCAACCGGAACTATTATTCAGCACTTTGTATTTGATAGTAAACATTCCACAAAACGGCTAAAAGAAAGCAGTACATTATGTACAGAAAAACAATGATCACCTAAAATTTGCATTTTCCCCATATTGTATATTTACAATTTTTATACTGATTAAACGAATTGTTACTGATTATCAGTGATTTAAATATATTGCTTGGGAAGTAGAGGGATGCGTCCATCAACAGGTTTCTCCCGGCTCCGGATCTTTCTTCTCACCATCTTATGAAAAGAAGACAATCACTCAAAAACTTTTTGCAGATATTTTGAAATGATTCCATATTTCTAATCTGGATATTAGTTTAATGTTATTACAATAAGAACTTTTTATTTTTTCTTCTCACGCTAACTTAGGTCAAGGCCACCATTTATTTTTACTCACAAGGTTCCAGAGATTCGGGGCTCGTAAACACCGAGAATACTGAAAAGGAAATTCCAACTTATGTTGGGCCCACGACAGAATGAAAGCACAAGAATGGAGATTACGATGTATCTGCAACAATTTGCCAATACTGAAAAAGCATGGAAACAACTTGCAGTGGTATCTGCATGGGAAAGCCCTCAATCTTAACAATTATCTCTATGATTTCAAAGATACCGCTACCAATCCGAAAACACAGAACGCTGCTGGGAGGGATATATGCCTCTGGGGCTCTCCTCTTCCAGCTAAGAAGGCAACTCTCTCTTCATCAGCAGTAAGCATTTTACGCAACACGATTTTTCCCTGCAGTTCGGCACAGACCTCGTTCATTTTTAAAGAACGGCGGCGTGGAGGACCTTTTCATTGCTCCTACATCAGGCCCCCGGCTAATGCCTTGCCTCTGCCCTTTTACAATATCCCAGTGCCCTCCGTGACAAGTCTTAGCGCCATTGGTCTTTTGCCGCAGATGCCGCACTCCTAACGACTCATGGAAACATTCCCACCTGTCAGGCTTCCGGTTCTTCAGGCGGAGAGTCGGCATCCGAAGTGAATAATGGAATATAGGAAGGCAGGTTCCAGTTCCAGCGGATGGCCGCCAAGCGCACGGAGAGCGTGACGATGAATCCCGTCACAAAGCAGGTGGAAGAGTCGACTCCGAAGTAGTAAAGTACCGCGTACGCTACGCCGCCCAGCAGAGCCGCGGTGGCATACAGTTCCCCGGGACGGAACACGTAGGGAACGTTTCCGGTGAGCACGTCGCGCAGCAGGCCGCCCGCCACGCCGGTGCAGATGCCCATCATCACGGAAACGGTAGACGTATAGCCGTGTAGGTAGGATTTTTCCGTGCCGATCATGCCGAAGAGGGCCAGAACGATGGCGTCCGCCACGCGGATGGTGCCCATGGGCGGCGGGTATTTCTGGGCCACGTAAAAGGTTCCCAGGCTGGTGACGACGGCGGCCAGGACAAAGATTTCCCCGGAGGGCAGCGTCCAGTACACCGGAATGTCCAGCAGAAGGTCGCGCACGGTCCCTCCGCCCAGGGCCGCCAGGGTGCCGCAGACAATCACGCCGAACAGGTCCATTTTCACGCGCGAAGAAGCAATGGATCCCGCCAGGGCTCCAATGATCGTGCTCATGATTTCACAGATGGAGAGGAACATGGCGGCAGGAGGAAGGAAAGAGGCGGATTCAGCAGACCCGTATCCACGGCAGGCAGGAGTCCTGGCTGGCGCAGAACAGGGAGGTGGAAGCCAGTCCCATGTCATGCAAGGTAGCACGCATCAGGCTTTCTGCCAATTCCGGAGAATTGCTTTCTGCGCTCAGGTGGGCCAGCACTACGTTTTTCAGGGCGTCATGGGCGATGCGCCTCAGCAGGTCGCAGGCCTGTTCATTGGAAAGGTGCCCGTGCGTGGAGGCGATGCGCTGCTTCAACGGCCAGGGCCGCTTGGGGGTGGCCGCCAGCATGTCCGGATCATAGTTTGATTCCACCACCAGGCTGTCCACCATGGAGAGGTGTTCCGCCACGCAGCCAGGGGCCTGCCCCGTATCGGAAATGAAGCCCAGGCTGGACCGTTCCGTTTCAAACTTGAATCCCACCGGGTCCACGGCGTCATGGTAGGTGGCAAAGGGGGTGATGACGATATCCCCTATTTTAAAGGACTGCCCTTTTTCAAAGTAGGCCCAGGGAGCTTCCGGCGCCTTTTCCTGAACGCACATGGCCGTATGGCGGGTGGCATAGACGCGCACGGTGTATTTCCTGGTGAACTGATGCACGCCCTTCATGTGGTCCGTGTGTTCATGGGTGAGCAGAATGGCGTCCAGCTCCTCCGGTTCCACGCCGGCGGATTTCATTTTATCCCGCAGCCTGGCGGCGCTGAACCCGGCATCCACCAGCAGGACGGTTTCCCCCGCCTTGACGATGGTGGCATTTCCTCCGCTGCCGCTGCCCAACACGCAAAACTGCATCATGCGCGGAATATAATACCGGTCCCGGAGCGGCGCAAGAGCGGATCAATGCTTTTTTTCACGACATGAACACAAGAAAAAATACTTTTTTCCAGTACGGGGTTGACATTTCAGGTGCATTAAAGTGTATTGAAGTCACTACGTAGTGTACTTGCATGCGATGAGCAGTGTATCAGACAACCTTTTTGGTGCATACACGCACAAGCTGGACCCCAAAAACCGGATTGCGATTCCGGCTGAATGGAGGCCTACCGAAGGCTGCGCCCTGCTCCTGCTATCCGGCCGGCGCCTTGAATTGCCGACCGTTAAAGCCTATACGCGGGAAAAATTCCAGCAACTCATTGACAAGATAGAAGCCACGCCCGGCTACACGGAAGCGCAGATCGACCTGTTCATCGGCAGATTATATGCCAACTGCGTGGAGGCCATCATCAACGCCCAGGGCAAACTACTGATACCCAAACAAATGTGCGAACACGCACAGCTCAGTTCCTCCGTCCGGCTCGCCGCTCGGAGAGGATATTTCGAATTATGGGAACCTTCTCTCTATGAAGAAGTCTCCCGGCGTGAAAACGCCAATATTTCCGATATCAACCAATCCTACGGCATTCTCTGATCTCCCTCCATGCCCCCAGACCCTACCATTCCGCCCACGCATCAGGCCCATCCCTACGCAACGCTTGCGCTGCGCCCGGGCTGGCTTGTTTCCGGCCTGGGCGTCGGCGCCAGAACCGGGCTGAATGCGGAGGTTACGGCTTATTCCATTGTTTTCTGGGGGCATGACGCCCTTCCGGCGCAGGACATGATCGCCTGGCAGCAGGAGAAGGCACGCATCACCGCGGAAATGTCCCTGGCGGGACAGAAGGGCGCTTATGGCAAATTGGGCGCATTGTCCTCCAGCCTGAACCGGGCTTTTGACGGCCATGTTGAGCTTTCTTTACGCGCGGGCGCGGGTACGCATGTCCGCACGGAGGAGGCGCAGGCCCTGGCAAATGCCATTGCGGCGGAAACGTCCTGCCGCGTGCTGGCATGGAGCATCTGCCGCAACCATGTGCACGTGATTGCGGAGTTGACGGAGGAGAAGGGGGTGGACGAGCTGGTCTGTTCCTGGAAGGCGCTTGCCCCCTCCATGAACTGGGAAGGCGTGTACCACACGGAAGCCCTGAAAGCTCCGGAAGCCGGAGCCAAAGTGGACGCCCTGGTTTCCGAACTGGGGGATGACGCCGTTTCCGCCTCCGCTGACGCGGAAACGGACGGAGCCGTTTCCGGCAACGGTTTCAACCATGTTACGGTTCTGCTGCATGAGACGGTGGACATGCTGGCGGCAGGCCCCGGCAAACTGATCGTGGACTGTACGCTCGGCGGCGGCGGCCATACGGAATTTCTTCTGGAACAGGGCGCTACCGTCTGGGGCATTGACCGCGATCCGGACGCCCGCCGCGCCGCCGCGCTGAAACTGGCCCGCTTCGGCTCCCGTTTCAAGGTGCTCGCCGGCAATTTCCAGGATGTGGAAAGCATCCTCGCCCAGCAGGGCGTTTCCCAGGTGGACGGCCTGCTGGCGGACCTCGGCGTTTCCTCCCACCAGCTTGATACCGCCTCCCGCGGCTTTTCCTTCCGGGAAGACGGCCCGCTGGACATGCGCATGGACACCCGCGCCGCCTTTTCCGCCCGCAACCTGGTGAACGAGGCCCCGGAAGAAGAGATCGCGGACATCCTCTGGCAGTTCGGAGAGGAACGGGCTTCCCGCGCCATTGCCCGCGCCATCGTAAAGGCGCGTTCCCTGGCTCCCATCACCACCACCGCCCAGCTCGCCCGCGTGGTGGAATCCGTCCTTCCGCGCAAGGGGCGGCAGCATCCCGGCACCCGTACGTTCCAGGCTTTGAGAATCGCCGTCAACGGGGAGCTGGACGCGCTGGACGCGCTGCTGAATTCCTCCGTGCGCCTGCTGGGCAAGGGGGGCCGCATGGCCGTTATTACCTTCCACAGCCTGGAAGACCGCAGGGTCAAGCAGTTCTTCGACCTCCGGAGCCGTCCGGAAATCGACCGTCCGGAATGGCCGGCTCCGCGCCCCAACCCGGATTACTGCTTCCGCCTGCTTTCCCGCAAGCCCGTCACTGCGGGAGAAGAAGAACTTTCAACCAACCCCCGTTCCCGCAGCGCCAAGTTGCGCGGCGTGGAAAAAATCATCTGACCCATCTCTCCTTCGCCACCGCCATGAAAAGATTCAAACAGCGTTTCACCGGCCACCAGATCAGCGTGAGCATGATCATGTGGCTCATTGCCTTCGCCTCCCTCACCTGCGGGGCGGGCATCACTTATGCCGTGCTGAAAAACGACCAGATCCAGGTCGCGCGCGACATCAAGCAAATGAACGAGGAGATCGCTTCCTGCGAACTCACGAAGGAATATTACCGTTCCAAGACTTCCTCCCTGACCAGCCGCTGGGCCATCCGCGACAGGCTGGCCCAGGACAAGTCCAACCTTCAGCCTATCGAGCCCTCAGCCGTAGAATACATTTCTTCCGAAAACGCCTCCCGCATTGCCGCGGCAGGCAATTAAATGCGCCGAGCCGTTCATGACCACGATCACGAAGTCCAGATTTGCCAGAAGAAGCCTCGTCCTGTGCGGCGTGGCGGGCGCTGCGGTCATCTGGCTGATGCTGACGCTGGTCAACCTCCAACTGGTTTCCCCCCGGAAAACGGGCGGAGTCCCCAGCGGCGGCATTATTGAACGGGAGGTTCTCCTGCCCCAGCGCGGCCGCATCATGGACGCCAATGAGGAGATCCTCACCAACAACATGCAGAGTTCCGAGCTGATTGCGGACGGCTACCACCTGAACGATCCCAAGACCATCAGCTGGGCGCTTGCCTATTCCAAGGCCGTCCACTCCGCCTTCTGGGGGGAAGCCGCCACGGACAAGGAGAAAGAGAAGCTCGTTTCCGGTTTCCGTAGCAAAATCCTGGGACAGGCGGCCAGCAAGAAGGACGGCAGCAAGGAGCACAATCTGGCGAAAATCCTGCTGGAAGAGCCTGAGGACGGCCCGGAAGGGGTGGACATGGCCAGGAAGAAGCTGGAAGAGCTTTATGAGCCGGAGATGGTGAGAAAATACGTGCAGGCCCATCTGGAATACGCCGCCAGCGTGATCGCCCCCTTCCTGCCGGACATGAGCGTGCAGGACATCATCAACACGGTGGAAAAGGACGGGGAGATTCCCAAGAAGCGCATCGTCATCGCCAAGAACCTGTCCGAGGAAAAAGCGGAACTGCTGCGCCAGGCCATCCAGAACGCCCGCGTCCAGGGGTTCCGGTTTGAGACTTCTTCCAAGCGCGTTTATTCCGTGCCGGAATGCATGGTGCACATTCTGGGCTACATCGCCCAGACGAAGGACAGCGGTCCGCGGCCCGTGGCCCTTTCCGGCCTTGAAAAGCAGCTGGACGACCAGCTTCTGGGCCACAACGGCATCAGGGAGTACCGGAAGGACAGCCGGGGCCGCATCATCCCCTCCGCGGATTCCCGTTTCAAGGACGCCGTGGACGGCCTGAACGTTCGCCTGACCGTGAACATGGAGTACCAGACGATCGTGGAGGAGGAATTGGACGCCGCCATTTCGTTTTACACGGACCAGACCCACAAGCCCCGCGGCTGCATTATCGTCGTGGAGCCCAAGACCGGCAGCATTCTGGCGATGGCCAGCCGTCCCCACTATAATTTAAATACGCGCGAGGGCCTGCAGGAAGGCGCCTACCACTTCGCCGTGCAGTCCCTGTACGAACCGGGTTCCACCTTCAAGATCGTTTCCGTCACGTCCGCCGTGGACAGCGGAAAGGCCACATTCGATACCATGATCAACTGCACGCCCTACATGGTGCCCGGCTCCCGCCCCGTCACGGACGCCCCCCGTTTCTACAGCGGCCTGACCGTGGCGGGCGTGCTGAAAAAGTCCAGCAACCCGGGCGCCTTCCGCATTGCGCTGAAATCGGGCTGGCCCACGTATAAAAAGTATTTTGACCTGTACGGTTTTTCCTCCAAGACGGGCATCGACCTGCCGGGGGAAACCAACAGCCAGTGCCAGGACGGCAGCAACTTCGTCAACTTCTCCCGCATCAGCTTCGGCTATTCCCTGATGGTCTCCCCCTTGCAGGTCGCCATGGCCTACGCCGCCATCGCGAATGACGGCGTGCGCATGCGCCCCCGGCTGGTGGACGGCATTTACGTGGACGACAAGAATTTCCAGCCCTCCCCCCCCGTGGAAGTATGCCGGGTCATGAGCGTTAAAACAGCCCGGAACCTCCGGAACGCCCTGTTCCACGTCACGGACCTGGACGGAACCGCCAAAAGGGCGCGGATTGAAGGCTACAACGTGGGGGGCAAGACCGGCACCGCCCACAAGGTGAAGCCCACGGGCGGCTATTTTGACAACCGCTATACCGTCTCCTTTGTAGGGATGCTTCCGGTGGAGGACCCGGCCTTCGTCTGCCTCATCGTCATTGACGATCCCACCTCCAAGCACTGCCACCCCGGCGGCGGCACCGTATGCGCTCCGGTCTTCCAGAAACTGGCCACCCGCCTGGCGGCGGCCATGAACATTCCCAAGAATACCCCTTCCGCGGAGGCAGACAAAAAAGCCTCCCGCGCCCAAGCCTCTTCCTCCCCGTCCAAACCGCCGCGCAGATAATCCTATCATGAAGCTACTTACCTTGCTCAAAGACCTTCCCGCCCATACGCTCACCGGCTCCCCCCAGGTGAAAATCTCCCATCTGGAATGCGACAGCCGCCGCGTTCTGCCCGGCTCCTGCTATATTGCCCTGAAGGGAACCCAGGCGGACGGCCACGAGTTCATTCCGGAAGCCATCCGCCGCGGAGCCTGCGCCGTCGTCGCGGAAATGCCCTGCACGAAGGAAGCCAGGGACGCCGGAGTCAGCTGGGTGGAGGTGAACGATTCCCGCCTGGCCGTCAGCCTGATGGGCGCGGCCTGGAACGGCCATCCCTCCCGCCACATGACCATGATAGGCGTGACGGGGACGAACGGAAAAACTACGACGGCCTACATCGCCCATTCCCTGCTGAAGCAGTCCTGGCTGCGCGCCGGGCTGATCGGCACCATCGCCTATGACAACGGGGAGGAAATCACCCCCTCCACCCACACCACGCCCGGCCCGCTGGAGCTGGAACACCTGCTGAAGGAGATGTTTGAAAACGGCTGCCGCGGCGTTTCCATGGAGGTATCCTCCCATGCGCTGGACCAGGAACGCGTGGCCGGCATTAATTTTAACGTGGGCATTTTCACCAACCTGACCCAGGACCACCTGGATTACCACCACACCATGGAGAATTATTTCCAGGCCAAGGCGAAGTTGTTCGAGCAGATGGCGCAGGACACCAGGGCCCGCCGCAAGCCCGTGGCCGTCATCAACATTGACGACGCCTACGGCCGCCGCCTGGCGGAAATGTTCTCCGGCCGCATGGCCGTCAAGACCTACGGTTCCGCCCTGGGCGCGGATTTCCGCATGCTGGTGCACCACGCCACGGCCAAGGGCAGCGAATACGAACTGGAATACAAGGGAAAAAGCTACCTGGTGCGCGTGCCCCTGATCGGCAAATTCAATATGTACAACAGCCTGGCCGCGCTGGCGGCCGTCATCTGCGCCGGCATCCCGGTACGGGACGCCATCGCGAACCTCCAGAACATTCCGCAGGTTCCCGGCAGACTGCAATTGTTCACCCACCCCGGAGGCGCCCAGATCTTCATTGATTACGCCCACACGCCGGACGCCCTGGAAAACGTCTGCAGGACGCTCAAGGAAATCTGCTCCCGCCGCCTGATTACCGTGTTCGGCTGCGGCGGTGACCGGGACAAGGGCAAGCGCCCGCTGATGGGCGCCGTGGCCGCGCGCCTGTCTAACGCCTGTATCGTCACTTCCGACAACCCCAGGAGCGAGGAGCCCCTCTCCATCATCAGCCAGATTACGGCGGGCATGCCGGAAGGCAGGTACGCCATCATTCCGGACCGCGCCCGGGCCATCGCCACGGCCATCGAACAGGCCCGGCTGGGGGACGTCGTCCTGATTGCGGGCAAGGGCCATGAAAATTACCAGGAGCTTTCCACCGGACGCATCGATTTCAGCGACGCCAAGGAAGTGCGGCGCAACATGTTCATCAAGGAGAGGGAAGAGTTCCCGCAGGCATAACACATCATTTCATCTTTCATGACCTCCCTCACGGCACACGGCATCTGCAACGCCATCGGCGGAAAACTGGTCAGCGGCCCCTTTGACAGGGTCGCTTCCGGAGGCGTGTGCACAGACAGCCGCGCCCTGCCGCCCCATGCCGTTTTCTTCGCGCTGGGAGGAGAAAAGTTTGACGGCAACCTGTTTGCCCCGGAGGCTTCCCGCACCGCGGCGGCAGTCGTCGTCAGCCGCGTGGAGGAAGGGATGGACCCCTCCTGCGCCGTCATCCTGGTGGAGGATACGCTGAAAGCCCTCCAGCAGCTGGCCTCCTGGTGGCGTGCCGGACTGACCCTCACCGCCATCGGCCTGACCGGCTCCAACGGGAAGACCTCCACCAAGGACCTGACCGCCTCCGTTCTTTCCCAGGGACTCCGGACCATCGCCACGCAGGGAAACCTGAACAACCACATCGGCGTTCCCCTCAGCATCCTCCGGGCCTCCCCGGCGGACGAGGCCGCCGTGTGGGAAATGGGCATGAACCATCCGGGAGAACTGGCCCCCCTGTGTGAAATGACGCGCCCGAAGATCGGCATCATCACCAGCATCGGCACCTCCCATATTGAATACCTGGGCTCCCGGGAAAACATTGCCCGGGAAAAATGCACGGTAGCCCGCTGCCTGCCGGAAGACGGCTTCATGATTTTCCCGGCGGACTGCGATTATGCGGACATGATCCGCCGGTCCACCCGCGCCGCGTGCATTGAGTGCGGCATTGACTCCGGAACCGTCCGCGCGGAAAACCCGGTCTCCACGGAGAATGGGACGCGTTTCACCCTTTCCATTCCTGATTTCTGCCGGGAGGTGGTGGAACTGCCCGTCCACGGCCGCCACATGGTGGCCAATGCGCTTCTGGCCGCCGCCGCCGGCTGGGTGGCAGGTCTTGCGAAGGAGCAAATCGTCTCCGGCCTCAACCGGGCGCAGCTCACGGGCGGCAGGCTCCACTGCACCCGGTCCAACGGCATTCTGGTAGTGGACGATACGTATAACGCCAATCCGGATTCCATGCAGGCCGCCCTGCACACCGCAGCGGAGCTTTCCTGCACCGGCAGGCGCTTTGCGGTGCTGGGCAGAATGGGGGAACTGGGAACGTTTTCCGAAGAAGGGCACGCGCTGGTGGGACGCACGGCGGAAAAGCTCCGCTTTGACTGCGTGGTCAGCGTGGGAACGGACGCCGCCCGGATTACGGACGCCATTTCTCCGAACTCATCTACCAAAGGACTGAACTTCGGCTCCGCAGAGGAAGCCGCCGAATGGCTCCGCAGCCACACGGCGCCGGGAGACATCGTCCTTTTCAAGGGCAGCCGCCTTGCCCGGATGGAGCAAGTCATGAACCTCACCTTTCCGCCCCAGTAAATTTTATGCATTCCTTCATTGAACAGCTCAGCCCCGCGGGGGCGCTTGCAGAACCGGCAGGGAGAGCCCTGCTGGCCTGCCTCATCTCCTTTGTCCTGACGATGATGTTCGCCCCGCGGGTAATCCGCGCGCTGATTTCCCTGAAAATCGGCCAGCCCATCAGGACCGCGGAGGAAGTGCACAAGCTGGCGGAACTCCACGGAGCCAAGGCGGGAACTCCCACCATGGGCGGCGTGCTGATCGTAGGCTCCATGACGGCGGCTACCCTGCTGTGCGCCAGAATGAACAATCCCTTCATCATCTCCTGCCTGTTCGTCACCCTGGCGCTGGGACTGCTGGGCTTCCGGGACGACTACCTGAAGGTGGCCAAGAAAACCTCGGACGGCATTTCCGCGCGTAAAAAACTCTTCATCCAGTTCCTGGCCGGGCTGGCGGGCGTCACGTTCCTGTACCTGTACCCGGAAGGCAGCCCCCGCGTGGAACTGCATGACTACGTCTCCTCCCTGTTCATTCCGTTCTACGGCCAGGTGAACCTGCCGTGGTACGTTTACATTCCCTTCGGCGTCGTGGTGGTCATGTCCGCCTCCAATGCGGTGAACCTGACGGACGGACTGGACGGCCTCGCCTCCGGCTGCTCCGTCACCACGGGCATCTCCTACGCCATCATTGCCGCCATTTGCGGGAACTGGCTGATGGCGGATTCCCTGGACATCCCCTTCCACCCCGGCGCAGGGGAAATCAGCGTTTTCATGATGGCCCTGGTGGGCGCCTGCCTGGGTTTCCTGTGGCACAACTGCTACCCGGCCAGGGTCTTCATGGGGGATACCGGCTCCCTGGCCCTGGGCGGAGCATTCGGCATGGCCGCCGTCTGCACGGCGCAGGAGCTTCTTTTCATCGTCATCGGTGGCGTTTTCGTCATGGAGGCCACATCCGTCGTTCTCCAGGTAGGCAGCTTCAAGCTGCGCCACGGCAAACGCATCTTCGCCATGGCTCCCATCCACCACCATTTTGAACTCAAGGGATGGAAGGAAACCCAGGTAATTGCCCGCTTCTGGATGATCAGCCTCCTGCTGGCGTTCCTGGGCCTTTTCCTGATCACCACCGCCTGACAACCACGAACATGCAGCTCAACAACCTCAACATCGCCATCCTGGGAGCGGGAAGAAGCGGACGCGCCGCGGCGCGCCTCGCCATGAAGCATGGCGCCCGGGTGCGCGTGTTTGATACCTCCGCCTCCGTCGGCGGCTGGCCGGAAGACATTCCCCTGCACGCCGCCGCCACGGAGGAAGACGGGCGGGCCTTCCGCGCGGACCTGGTGGTCATCTCCCCCGGCATTGAGACGGACAGCCCCTTTGTCAGGGCCTTCGGGCGGGAAGGCGTGGAAACCATCGGTGAAATGGAGCTGGCCTGCCGCTTCTACCATGGCCGCATCATCGCCATCACCGGCACCAACGGAAAAACCACTACCACGTCCCTGGTGGAAAAAATCCTGCTTCGCGCCGGAAAGGCGGCCGTCGCCTGCGGCAATTACGGCGTCCCGATGGCGGAAATCCTGCTCCGGGATTCCGTGCCGGACGTGCTGGCGCTGGAGGTCAGCTCCTTCCAATTGGAAACCATCCGCGATTTCCACCCGGACGTGGCCGTATGGCTCAATTTTGCGCCGGACCACATGGACCGCTACAAGTCCGTGGAGGATTACTACCACGCCAAGCTGCACATCTTCGACAACCAGACGGAAAACGACCTGGCCGTGGTACGCTCCGAAGAGCGGCTTCCGCACCTGGATGTACCCGTCCGCACCTTCAGTTCGGAAGATCCGGCGGCGGACCTTTATTACCGGGAACCGCAGGTCATGGAGGGAGACAAGCCCCTGCTGAACCTGGCGGATACCACCCTGAACCAGCGCCACAACGCGGAAAACGTCATGGCCGCCCTCCTGGCCTGCCGCCACCTGGGCATTCCAGCGGAAACCGCCGCGGAAGTATTGAAGGAGTTCACTCCCCCCGGCCACCGCTGCGAGACCGTCCGCACGCTGGACGGCGTGCTGTGGCTGAACGATTCCAAGGCCACGAACCTGCACGCGCTGGAAGCGGCACTGAAATCCCAGAATTCCCCGGTCATCCTGATTGCCGGAGGCAAGGACAAGGGACTGGATTACCTGCCCCTGCGGCCCATGCTGAAGGAAAAGGTGCGCGCGTGCGTCGTCTTCGGCCAGATTGCGGACCAGCTCCAGGACGCCTTTTCCCCCGTGGTTCCCACGGAAAAAGCAGCGGACGTGGCGGACTGCGTGGCCAAGGCCCGCGCCCGCGCCAGGACGGGAGACACCGTCCTGTTCTCCCCCGGCACCTCCTCCTTTGACATGTTCACCGGCTACGTCCAGCGCGGCCAGGCCTTCCGGGACGCGGTGAACGCCCTCTCCCCCCTTTCCTGACAACCCACCAGAAACCCACCATCATGAAAACGACCAAGACCCCCGATCACAATCCGACCGGACGCACCCGTCCGAAACGCAAAATGGGCACCGTGCTCCGTGCCAAGCTCAGCAGATACCGCGCACGCGTCTCCGAATTTGAAGATGACGCTCCCAGCAGCACCGTCGTGCGCTGGCTCGTCGTCCTCCTTCTTCTCCATCTTCTTGTTATCGGCGGCGTCTATGTCCGCAGCACCTGGTTCAGGAATACGACGGAGACCGTGGAAATGGCAACCGCCCTTCCCGCGCCGCCCACCGTTTCCCAGACGCCCGTTCCTGCGGCTCCCCCGGCGGTTCTGCCCCAGGCTCCCCAGGCCGCTCCCGCAGCTCCGGTCACCATCACCCAGCCGGAACAGGTGGTGGACGCGCGCCCGAACAGGCAGCCGGCTCCCGCCGTGCAAGAACACATTCCGGACGCCGCTCCGGTGGCAGGTCCTGCGCGCCACATCGTGCGCACGGGGGATACGTGGGAACGGATCGCCCGTGACAACCAGGTGGCCGTCAATGACCTGAAAGCCGTCAATCCCAGGGTGCAGCGCCTTGTCAGCGGAAGCACGCTCGTCATTCCGGCACGCCCCGGCGACAAGATGGCGCCGGAAAAAACCGCCGCCGCGGAAACGGAACCGGACGGCGTGGCGCATATCGTGAAGAAGGGTGAGACCCTCTCCGTAATCGCCCGCAAGTACAAGATGAACTGGCGCTCCCTCCAGAAATTCAACAAGATGAACGACCGGGACGTAGCACGCCTCAAGATCGGTCAAAAGATCATGATTCCCAAGAAGTAAGTTCTTTCTCTTGCCGCCCCTGCCGCCATGTCTTCCAAAGTCTGCATGATTCTGGTCTGGTTTTTCGTCATCTGCCTTCTGGTCGTGGGCCTGGTGATGGTATCCAGCACGGCGGCCTGGGCGGAAGAAACCAAGCACCCGTACGAGCCCCTGTTCAAGCAGACCGCCTTTGCCTGCGCGGGGCTGGTGGGGGCCATGATCCTCTCCCGGATAGATTACCGGATATGGCGGAAGTATATCTGGTGGATTCTGGGGTTCGCCTGCTTCCTGCTGGTGCTGTGCTACGTGCCGGGCATCGGGAAGGAGATCAACGGGGAACGCCGCTGGATCACCATCGGCATGCAGTTCCAGCCCAGTGAATGCGCCAAGCTCTGCATGATGATGGCGCTGGCCAACTGGCTGGCCCTGTACCGGGACCGCACTACCTCCTTCTGGTGGGGGTTCGTGATGCCCGGCGTCATCTTCGGCATTCCGCTGGCGCTGATTCTTTTTGAAAAGGACATGGGCACCTCCGTAGCGCTGGCCCTGGCCGCGTTCTGCGTGATGTTCGTGGCCGGCACGCGCAAGATTTACCTGGGCGGCGCCCTAGCGCTCGCCGGAGCGGCCCTGTACGTTCTGGTGCAGAGCAACGCCAACCGCCTGGAACGCTTCCTGGCCTGGAAGGACCTGGACGCCCACCGCCTGGGCGCGGGGCTCCAGCAGTACCGCGCCTCCATCGCCCTGTCCCGCGGCGGCCTGGACGGGGTGGGCCTGGGCAACAGCGCGGAAAAGCACGGCACGCTTCCCTTCGCCCATACGGACTTCATCTTCGCCCCGCTTGGGGAGGAGTTCGGCTTTTACGGAACCATGTTCGTCCTGCTCTGCTATTTCCTGATGACCTATGCGGGCATCGGCGTAGCCATGCAGTGCCGGGACGCCTACGGCCGGTTCCTGGCCGTGGGGATCGTCGCCATCATCTTCTGCCCCGCCATCCTGAACATTGCCGTGGTGACCAACGCCGTGCCCAACTCCGGGCTGCCGCTGCCCTTCATCAGCTTCGGGGGCACCAACCTGGTCTTCACGCTGGCCGCCCTGGGCATGCTCACCAGCATTCAGAGATTTTCCACCGGTGCACAGCCCAACTGTGAAATCACCCGCAAAGACGAACGCTCCATTGACGTAAGATTATGACTGAACCCTCTCCCTCGCGTCCCACCCTGAACATCGTGATTGCCTGCGGCGGCACGGGGGGACACCTTTTCCCCGGCATAGCCGTAGCCCAGGAACTTAAAAAGCGCGGCCACAACGTCACCCTCCTCATTTCCCAGAAGAAGGTGGATGCGCAGGCCAGCAAGAATTACGGCGATCTCAATTTCCGCACCATTGAGGCCATCGCGATGCCCAAAATCCCGTCCATGTCCCTGCTGGGCTTCGGGCTCAGGCTGTACAAGGCCATCCGTTTCAGCCGCAGCCTTCTGGACGAGGTGAATGCGGACGTCGTCATCGGCATGGGCGGCTTTACTTCCTTCCCCCCCGTTTACGCCGCCCACCGCAAGGGCATCCGCACCTACGTGCACGATTCCAACGCCCTGCCCGGAAAGGCCAACCGCATGACCGCCAAATGCTGCACGAACGTGCTGCTGGGCATTGAGGAAGCCAGGCATTACTTCAACCCCGCCAAATGCATTGTCACCGGCACCCCGGTGCGCCAGGAAATGGTGGCCAGGAAGGACAGGAATGAATCCAGGGCGGAGCTCCACCTGCCCCGGGACCGCCGCGTGGCCCTGGTGATGGGCGGCTCCCAGGGCGCCAGGAACCTGAATTCACTGGTCATTGAAGCGGCCCGGCAATGCGCGGACTTGTGCGATTTTCTCATCATCACGGGCTCTGCTGACTTCGCGCGCGTCAGCCAGCTGACGGCGGACATGCCCCATGTGCACGTCATTGAATTCTGTTCCGCCATGGCGACTGCGTACGCCGCGGCGGACGTGGTCATTTCCCGCTCCGGGGCGTCCAGCCTGACGGAGCTGGCCCACATGGGGAAGGCCGCCCTGCTGGTTCCCTACCCCTTCGCCGCGGACGACCACCAGGCGCACAACGCGCGCGTCTTCGCGGCCCACGGCGCGGCGCGCATGATGCGTGAAAACACCCTTACGCCGGACGATATTGCGGCTTTTCTGAATGAAGTCTTCAAGGATTCCTCCCTGCTGGCCTCCATGAATGAATGTGCTTTACGTCTGGATACGCCTGATGCAGTATCCCGCATCGCCAATGTCATTGAAAACACGGACCATGCAGCCATCCATGATTGAGACTTTACGCAAACGCCTGATGGACAGGGAACATCCGGCACGTCTCCACCTCATCGGGGTGGCCGGGTCCGGCATGTCCGGCCTGGCGCTCATGCTGATGGAAATGGGGCACCGGGTGAGCGGCTGCGACCGGGTGACCAGCACGGAAACCGAACGGCTCCAGAGCCTGGGGCTTTCTTTTTCCTGCCCGCATTCAGCGGACGCCGTCTCCGACGCGGAAATCGTCATTTATTCCAGCGCCATCCGGGAGGACAATCCGGCCCTTTCCGCCGCGCGCAAACTGAACATTCCCTGCATGCGCCGCGCGGAATGCCTGGCGGCCATCCTGAACGGGAAGAAGGGCGTCGTGGTCTCCGGCACGCACGGCAAAACCACCACCTCGGCCCTCTGCGCTCACCTGATGCGGGAAGGCCGCATGCGCCCGTGCCACTATGTAGGGGCGGAAATCCCCGTGCTGGGCACCAACGCCCACTGGAACGAGGACAGCGAATACCTGGTGGCGGAAGGGGACGAGAGCGACGGCACGCTGGTGAACTACATCCCGGAGCACAGCATCGTCCTCAACATTGAGCCGGAACACCTGGACCATTACAAGGACCTGGATGAAATCAAGGCCGTGTTTGACCAGCTTTGCTCCCAGACGCGGGGCATGATCATTTACTGCCGCGCCCATGCCGGCGCAGCGGACGTATGCGCCGGCTATCCCAATTCCGTTTCCTACGGCTGGTCTGGTGCGGATTACACCGCCACGGACATCCTGGAACGCCGCGGCCGCACTCTGTTCACCGTCCTGAAAGGGGAAGAGGAACTGGGCCGCGTGGAGCTGGGCATTCCCGGACGCCACAACGTGCTGAATTCCCTGGCGGCCATTGCGCTGGCAACGGAACTGGGCGTGGACTTCCCGGCGATAACGCGCGGCCTGGCTTCCTTTGCCGGGGCCAAGCGCCGCTTTGAGACCAAATACCTTTCCCCCACCATCCGGATTGTGGACGATTACGGCCACCATCCCACGGAGATAGCCGCCACGCTCCAGACCGCCCGCTCCCTCCAGCCGAACCGCCTGGTGGTTTACTTCCAGCCGCACCGCTACACGCGCACCCAGATGCTGGCGGACGACTTCGGCAAGGTGCTCCAGGCGGCGGACCTCGTCTTTGTGGCGGACGTTTACCCCGCCAGCGAACTGCCCATTGAAGGAGTGAGCGGCCAGACCATCATCGACGCCATGCACAGGCACGGCCCGGTGGAAACCCATTATCTTCCCGACCTGGGCACGGCCCACCACGCCATCGGCAACGCGTTGAAACCCGGAGACCTGTTCCTGACGCTGGGGGCCGGAAACGTCCACGAATGCGGCATGCGCATCGCGCGCGACCTGGCTCTGCTGGAGGATCTGGAACGCACCGCGGGCGAATCCCTGGAAGGCAAGCTGTACGAACCCATGTCACGCCACACCACCATGAGGGTGGGAGGCTGCGCCCAGTACTGGCTGGAGCCCTCCACCTTCTCCGGCATGCAGACGGCCGTCAATTATTGCAGGGACAGGAACATTCCCGTGCACGTCATTGGCCGCGGCTCCAACATCATCGTCAGGGACGGCGGCCTGCGCGGCGCCGTCATCCACCCCTCCGGAGGCGAATTCGACGTCCTGGAAATTCAGGGGAACCGCCTTTCCGCCGGCGCGGGAGTGCGGCTGAAAAAGCTGGTTTCCACCGCCGTCCAGAACGGCCTGGGCGGCCTGGAATGGATGGACGGCATTCCAGGCAATGTGGGAGGAAGCCTCCGCATGAACGCCGGGGCCATGGGCATGGACATGATTAAAAACCTCGTCTCCGTCGTCTGCCTGGATGAAGACGGGGAAATCCGCAGTCACACAAAGGAGGAACTGAACGCCCAGTACCGCTCCATCCCGGACCTGGCCCATAATTTTGTGCTTCAGGCCGTGTTTGAAGCGCAGCCCGCCCCGGCGGAGGAAATGGAACGGCTCCTGGCGGCGGCCAGGGCCAAGCGCAAGCTTTCCCAGCCCGTAGGAGCCAGCGCAGGCTGCATCTTCAAGAACCCGGAGGAAATCCCGGCGGGCAGGCTCATTGACGAGCTGGGCCTGAAAAACGCCTGCGTGGGGGATGCCTGCGTGTCAGACGTGCACGCCAATTTCATCATCAACCGCGGCCATGCCAGGGCGCGGGACATCACCATCCTGATTGACATGATCCGGAAGGAAGCCATGGAAAACCGCGGCATTGACCTGAAATCGGAAGCTCAGGTCATCGGAGACCGGGAACCCCAGTTTTAACCCATTCATTATTTTATTTCAACATGAGCACTCTCAAGCGCGACCTCAAGATTGCCCTTCTCCTTGGCGGCCCCGGAGCGGAACGGGAAGTATCTCTCGTCTCCGGAAAGTCCGTTTACGGCGCCCTGCGCCAGGCCGGGTTTACCGACGTAACGGAGGTGGACGTACATGGTCCGGACTTCCGGCTGCCGGAAGGCACGGAACTGGCCTACAACATCATTCACGGCACCTTCGGCGAGGACGGGGCCCTTCAAGCCATTCTGGAGGAACGCGGCGTTCCGTATACGGGAGCCGGTTCCCGTTCCAGCGCCCTGTGCTTTGACAAGTCCGAATCCAAGAAGGTATTTCTGGAAGCCGGGGTTCCCACCCCCCGCGCGGAAATCCTGGACTGCTCCGGCGGCATCGTGATGCCGTCCCTTCCCCTTCCCTTCGTCATCAAGCCTCCCTGCGAGGGCTCCAGCGTGGGCGTCCACATCGTCCACAAGCAGGAAGACGTGCTCCCCGCCATGGAGGAAGCCGTTACCCACGGCACCACCGTGCTGGTGGAGGAATTCATTCAAGGCCGTGAACTTACGGTGGGCGTTCTGGACGGGGAAGCCCTCCCGGTCATCCACATCTGCCCCCGCTCCGGCTTCTATGACCTGAGCAACAAGTACCCGTGGATGAACATGGGCGGAGGCACGGATTACATCTGCCCGGCGGACCTTCCGGAAGAAACCGCCGCCAAGGTGCAGGAGGCCGCCCTGAAGGCCTACCGCGCCGCCGGCGTGGAGGTGTACGGCCGCGTGGACGTGCTGCTGCGCGAGGTAGACGACTCCCCCTTCGTGCTGGAAATTAACACCATTCCCGGCATGACCCCCTCCAGCCTGCTCCCCAAGGCGGCGGCTGCCGCCGGCTGGTCCTACGAGGCCCTTTGCGAAAAAATAGCGGAATTATCGCTAGCCACCCCCCGGAAATAGCGTAATATTTGACAGAGGGCGGGGAGTCGCCCATCCCACACCCCCCGATGTCGCACAAAGCCACAACGCCAGTCCCCCGCTCCGCCAAAAGGCCGGAAATGCTCCTGCTGGAACGGGAGGCCAGAAAAGAAACCATTGAGCGCAAGGGCAGGAACTACCGTTTCTGGCTCTTCCGGCGCAAGCTGTACCACATCGTCACCGTTTACACGCTCATCTTCGGCCTTATCGGGGCCATCGTCTTCCTCTGGACGGATTACATCCTCAAGTACGACTGGCTCTCCATCGACACCGTCACGTTGAAAAGCAACGGCATTTTCAACTCCGAGCAGGCTTTCGCCGTCATGGGGATAGGCCCGAAGGACAACATCTTTTCCATGGATGCTGCGGAACTGGAACAGCGGCTGGAAAAATGCCCGGCCATCCGCCGGGCGGCCGTCAAGCGCCAGATATCCTCCAATCCCACGCTGCTGGTGGACATTGACGCGCGCATCCCCGTGGCATGGATTGACTGCCCGGAACTGGGCGTCCACCCGGGAGACGCCAAATACGGCGTTCTGGCGGACAAAGAGGGCGTCATCTTCCCCTGTATGGAGCAGGTCCACCTGCCCTACATCCAGGGCAGGCACATGCCCTCCGTCACGCTCAGGCCGCCCAGCTCCGGCCAGCTCAGCTACGGAGTCGGCATCCGGGAGCTGGAAGCGCCCATGAAGCTGATTGAGCTGCTCTCCGGCACGGTGACGGAATACCTGCCCAGCATCGTCTCCATCACCACGCCCAACGACTGGTCCTTCTGCGTGCGCTTCTCCAACGACTGCCAGGCCACCTTCAGCCATTACGGCCTGGAGCACCAGGTGGAAAAACTGTCCCGCGCTCTCCGGCACGCACGCCAGACGCACCGGAAAATCAGCGCCATCAACCTGATTCCGGAGCACAATATCCCCGTCATTTTCGACGATTCCTACGAGGACATCCCCCTTGCGGAACCAATTGAGGAATGACGCCGTGCCGGCGTCCCCTGCCGGAAGCGGTTTTTCCCCGTTCCCAGCCTTCTCCCGGGAACGTTCTCCCATATTTTCCTCAATTCCTCCCGAGCGAAACACCCGGTTTTCACAGGTTTTCCCCCATGTCAGAATTCTATTCTTTCTCAACGGGAAATGAGGCCGCGAAGACCTATTGAACACTTGCCAATAACGCCGCGCAAGCTATACTTTCCACGATATTATGAGCAACGAAACACCTTTATCACCCGAAGCGGAAAAACTGGCAGCGGCCCGCAAGCGCAACCTTGACCTGGCCCTCTCCCAAATCCAGAAAGACTTCGGAGAAAACGCCATCATGCGCCTTGGAGACAACGTCAAGATGGAAGTGGACGTCATCCCCACCGGCAATCTTCTCATTGACCGCGCGCTGGGCGTGGGCGGCTTCGCCCGCGGCCGCATCGTGGAAATCTACGGGCCGGAATCCTCCGGTAAAACCACCCTGACCCTGACGGCCATCGCCCAGGCCCAGAAAGCCGGGGGCCTGGCCGCGTTCATTGACGTGGAACACGCCCTGGACCCGCAGTACGCCGCCCGCCTGGGCGTCAACCTGGACGACCTGCTGGTCTCCCAGCCGAGCTCCGGGGAAGAAGCCCTGCAAATCTGCGAAGCCCTGGTGCGTTCCAATTCCATTGACGTCATCGTGGTGGACTCCGTGGCCGCGCTGGTCACCAAGCAGGAGCTGGAAGGCGAAATAGGAGACTCCACGGTGGGCGCCCAGGCGCGCCTGATGTCCGCCGCCCTCCGCAAGCTCACCAGCTTCATCTCCAAGGCCCGCACCGTCTGCGTCTTCACCAACCAGATCCGTGAAAAAATCGGCGTCATGTTCGGCAACCCGGAAACCACTCCCGGAGGACGCGCCCTGAAATTCTACGCTTCCGTGCGCGTGGACATCCGCCGCATCGGCCAGATCAAGGCCAGCGACGGCTCCGTAGCCGGGAACCGCACCAAGATCAAGGTGGTCAAGAACAAGGTGGCGCCCCCCTTCACGGAATGCGAGTTCGACATCATGTACAATGAAGGCATCTCCTCCGTGGGAAGCCTGCTGGACCTGGCGATGGAGTATGACATCATCCAGAAGCGCGGCTCCTGGATCAGCTATAACGGCAGCCAGATCGCCCAGGGCAGGGACGCCGCGAAGGAAGCCCTCAAGTCCAATCCTGACCTGTACAAGGAAATCGAAGAACTGGTCAAGGCCAAGATGGACGAGAAGGCGGCCAAATAATCCGGCTCCTTCCCTGTTCCCACTCATTCAAGGCGGCTCCCCCTTTTGGGAGCCGCCTTTTCTCTTTCCGGAGACGGGCGCAAAAGAATCTTTCACGGAAACTTTTCTCTTGTGCGTCATGAAAAATCCGTTAGTCTGAACGCGATATCGTCCTATGTATCCGACCTCTCGCACATCATTTGCAGCCGTGCTCGGCGTTTTGGGCATGTTTCTGCTGACGCTGTCCACGGCCTTCGGATGGAACCCGGAAACCATCAACGGCGTGCAGTACATTCCGATGTCCGAGGTGCGCACCCATTACAAACTGACACGGGAACGCACGGAAGGACGGCAGAAAGTTTATGAAGTGCCGGAAAAGATCCAGATACGCATGCAGGCGCACAGCCAGGACATGTTCATGAACAACATGAAGTTCGTGCTTTCCTATCCCGTGGCGGACCATCCGTCCAAGGGGCTGATGGTCTCCAACATGGACCTGCACAAAATCATTGACCCGGTCCTGCGCCCCACTTACATCGCCAACCGCCGCAGCTTCAATACGGTAGTCATTGACCCCGGCCACGGCGGCCATGACAGCGGCACGCGCAACCGCATCAGCAGGGAGGCGGACATCAACCTCTCCGTCGCCAAAAAACTGCGGGACCGCCTCAAGGGCATGGGCTACCAGGTGGTGATGACCCGTGACACGGACAACTTCATTACCCTCCAGGACCGCGTCCGCATCGCCAACAGGCACAGCAACGCCATCTTCATCAGCATCCACTTCAATGACGGCGGCCCCTCCGCCCGCGGGGTGGAAACCTTCACGCTGGCCCCTGCGGGCACTTCCTCCTCCATGTCCCGCAACATCCGCCAGGACGCCCTCCAGGGCAACTCCCAGGACAGCATGAACATCGCCCTGGCTACAGCCGTGCAGGGGCACATGCTGAAAGGGCCGCTCGCCATCAAGGAAGGCATCTCCATGGTTGACCGGGGCATCAAGCGCGCCCGCTATTCCGTGCTGTGCACCATCAAGCACCCGGCCATTCTGGTGGAAGGCGGATTCATGTCCAACCCGCAGGAAGCCCTGCTCATCTCCACGGAGCGCTACCAGAACTTCATGGCCTCCTCCCTGGCCGCCGCCGTGCGCCAGTACCGCACCGCCCTGGGCCAGCAGGTGCGCAGAACGCGTTAAGCCCCGCACTTACCGGGGGTTGCCCCTCCGCAGCATGAACATCATCCGCATTCCCGGCCTGGCAGACTATCAGGAAACCCTGGAACTTCAGGAACAACTGGTCCGGGCCCATCAGGAAGACCCGGAACGGGAAGATGACCTGCTTCTGCTGGAACATGCCGGGGTTTATACCATCGGGCGCACGCGCGACCACGCCAGCCTGCACCCCGGTTCCGCGCTCCCCTTCCCCGTTCATGAAATCAACCGCGGCGGGCAGGCCACCTACCACGGCCCCGGCCAGCTCGTAGGGTACCCCATCACGGACTTGAACCGCTGCGGCAGGGACCTGCACAACTACGTCACCACCCTGGAAAACGCCTTGATTGAAGCTTGCGCCAAATTCGGCGTACAGGCCCGCATCCGGGAAGGGCTGGTGGGCGTATGGGTGGAGGACCGCAAAATAGCCTCCATCGGCGTAGGGGTGAAAAAATGGATTGCCATGCACGGCTTCGCCTTCAACGTGACCCGCGAATCCCTGCCCCCCTTCCAGGCAATCACTCCGTGCGGCATCCAGGGCGTGCAGATGACCTGCCTGGAACAGGAAATGCCGGAATCCGGGCAGAAGGACGACCTGCTGGATCGGTTCGGAGACGCTTTTGCAACACTGTGGAAGGAAAAATTCCACCGGAATTCAGAAGGTGCAGAGTGTGCCGGGGAGCATGAAAAATCCTTCTTCCCTTGAAGACGGAAATGCGCCAAAGGCTGGGAAGCGGCCATTTCAGACCATGAATGCAGGGGAAATGTTCAAAAAAACACTTCCTGTAAGACACAGACCGTGTCAGCAATACGTCCTTGCATCTTGACGCGGTTCCCGAACGGACGGATGCTTATACCAGTTATGGGGAAAACACTTTTCCAAAAAATCTGGGACGCTCATTCCGTCGGCATCCTACCGGACGGAAGAACGCAAATGTTCATCGCTACACATCTGCTGCATGAAGTCACCTCTCCGCAGGCTTTCGGAATGGTCCGGGACCTGGGCCTAACCGTGCGTCACCCGGAACGCACCTTTGCCACCGTGGACCACATCATCCCCACGGACAACCAGGCGGAACCGTTCGCGGACACCACGGCTGACGCCATGATCAAGGAACTGCGCCGGAACTGCGCGGAAAACGGCATCCGCTTTTTCGACCTCCCCACCGGCCTCCAGGGCATCGTGCACATGGTAGGCCCGGAACTCGGCATCACCCAGCCGGGCATGACCATCGTGTGCGGGGACTCCCACACGGCTACGCACGGCGCGTTCGGCTCCATTGCCATGGGCATCGGCACCACGCAGGTGCGCGACGTGCTGGCTACGCAGACCATGGCCCTCAGCCCGCTCAAGGTGCGCCGCATCAACGTGAACGGGAAACTGGCCCCCGGCGTGCGCGCCAAGGACGTGGCCCTGCACATCATCGGCCTTCTGGGCGCCAAGGGCGGCCTGGGCTTCGCCTATGAATACGGCGGCAACGTAATAGACGCCATGAGCATGGACGAACGCATGACCCTCTGCAACATGTCCATTGAAGGCGCGGCCCGCTGCGGCTACGTGAACCCCGACCAGACCACGGTGGAATACATCAAGGGCCGTCTGTTCGCCCCCACCGGCGCGGACTGGGACAAGGCCGTGGAACGCTGGTTGAGCTTCGCTTCCGATGCGGACGCGGAGTACGACGAGATCGTGGAGATTGACGGAGCCGCCATTGAACCGACGCTGACATGGGGCATTTCCCCGGACCAGAACACGGGCATCAGCGGCAGCACGCCCAACCCCTCCTCCGCCAGGAACGACGACGAACGGAAGATGATCAATGAGGCGCTGGAATACATGAAATTCCCCGCGGACATGCCCCTCAAGGGACTGCCGGTGCAGGTGTGCTTCGTAGGCTCCTGCACCAATGGCCGCATCTCGGATTTCCGGGAAGTAGCCGCCCTTATCAAGGGGCGCCATGTGGCTCCCGGCATCCGGGCCCTGGCCGTTCCCGGCTCCCAGATGACTGCCAGGCAGTGTGAAGAGGAAGGCATCGCGGACATTTTCCGTGAAGCCGGCTTTGAATGGCGCCTGGCGGGCTGCTCCATGTGCCTGGCCATGAATCCGGACAAGCTCCAGGGGGACCAGCTCTGCGCCAGTTCCTCCAACCGGAACTTCAAGGGCCGCCAGGGAAGCCCCACCGGGCGCACCCTGCTGATGAGCCCCGCCATGGTGGCCGCCGCCGCCCTGACCGGGAAGGTCTCCGACGCGCGCGACGTGTTTTCCCTGAATTAACTTTCCAACTTTTTCCTTTATGTCTCTGACCAAATTCACCTCCATCACCGGCACCTGCGTTCCCGTTCCCGGACCGGACATGGACACGGACCGCATCATCCCCTCCCGCTTCCTCAAGTGCATCACGTTTGACGAGCTGGCGGGAGTCATGTTCTGGGACGAACGCTTTGACGAAAACGGACAGTCCAAATCCCATCCGGTGGACGATCCCCGCTTCAAGGGGGCTTCCATCATCCTGGGCGGCTCCAACTTCGGCTGCGGTTCCTCCCGCGAACACGCTCCGCAAACCATCAAACGCTCCGGCATCAAAGCCGTCATCGCGGAATCCTTTGCGGAAATCTTCTTCGGCAACAGCACCGGCATCGGCCTCCCTTGCGTGTGCGCGTCCGCGGATGACATTGCCGCACTGACCCGGTACATTTCCGATCATCCGGAAACGGAAGTGACGATCGACCTCCTGAACATGACAGCCTCCTGGAAGGAAGGTTCCTTCCCCATCCGGATGCCGGCGGAAGCCCGTGAAGCCCTGAGCCGGGGCCGCTGGGATTCCATTGCGGAACTGCTTGTCAACATGGATGCCGTGGAAAAGAAAAATGCGGAACTGCCCCAGGTAACAGCCTCCTGCTGATTCAACATTGACCTCTCCCTACCCCCCCTCTATCCCCCACCTCCCCATATGATTTTCAGAATTACAGACTACGTCCACTACGGCACGCTGGACAACCGTGAACGCGGAACCGTCAAGCTTGCGCTACAGCTTATGGGGATGCCCCATCCGGTGAATATCACCCTGCAGGGGGACTGCCTCCAGGACCTGGCCGGATGCCTGGTCGATTTCAGGAACCCCTCCCCCCAGATGCTCCCTGCGGAACTTACCCAGCTCCCGGAAAACATCCGGGGCGTGGCGGGGGACATGACGGCCAGCCGCCGCATGCCCGTCAAGGGGAAGAAAACCATGGAAAACTCCCTGTACCTGGAATGGTTCACCAGCCACCACGACATGGTGCTGCTGGAAAGCACGGCCTTTTCCATCAAGGTCTCCCTCCCCGAATGGATCATGGATTCCTGCGAGGAACAGGTTCAGATCATGGCGAACCAGCAGATGCTGCGCACCCAGGTGAAGGAATGGTCCAAAACCTATGCCAACACCCAGGAAGACGGCAACCTGCCCGACCACCACTGGGACAAGCGCCTGCGGGAGGCGGAAGCCATCGCCATCGCCTACCAGGAAGTGTTCCAGAAATACAGGCTGAACCCCACCGGAGACATCCGCCTGGCCTTTGTGATGGGCTGGGACGACGTGCTTGACAACATCGCCCAGTCGGAGGAAACGGGCACTCCGTGTTCCTGCAAAAGCACCGGCATGCTCAGCCTCTTTGACATCCTCAACGAACAGGAGGCCCAGGAAGTGCAGTCCTGCATGTTCCACCCCCTCTTCCAGCAGGTCATGGAGCTGACGGACCTGTGCCAGCGCCAGTTCAGCCGGGAGATCAACAAATCCCAGAGGAACCGGACGGAACCGCCGGAACCCCTGAACCAGATTTTTTACTGCATCCGCTACATCACCCCGCGCATTCTCTCCTGCCTGCTCCAGGAGAAGGAAAACGCTGCGGACTACTGCACCATGGCTGCCCGCATGGCCCTGTGCGTGGAACAGACGCGCCAGACGGTAGCCGCGCTGGACATCCGCCGCAGCCAGGTGGACGACGAGGTGACGGAACGTTTTTCCTCCTTGCTGGAGGAAGTCAACTCCTTCCAGGAAAGCCTGGCAACCCAAAGCCGGAAAAGCAATCTATAACCAACTTACTTTCATAACATTACCTCTTCACTACAGACCACCATGCACTTCCATACCTGCCTCCAAGGACTGTGTGCAGTCCTGGCCGCCGCCGCTTTTTCCTACGCGGATGAACCGGCCGTTTCCATTTCAGACTTCGGGGTGGACAAGGTCATGTCCGGCCCCGTCGTTTCCATCAATGACCAATACAAGGGAGTCGTGAAAATCGAAGTGGATTCCCTGACGCCGGACTACGCCACTCCATGGGATACGGGCCGCTACCAGGGCGGCATCGGCACCGGCTTCCTGATCGGGGAAAACGCCTTCATGACGAACGCCCATGTAGTCAGCAACGCGGAACGCATTTACATCTCCATGTACGGGGATTCCCGCAAAATTCCCGCCAGGGTCAAATTCATCGCCCATGACGCGGACCTGGCCCTGCTGGAAGCGGACGACCCCAAGCCCTTCAAGGGCATCCGGCCTTTTGAATTCAGCAAGAACCTGCCCCACCTGGAAGACGAGGTGAGGGTGATCGGCTACCCCATCGGCGGCAACAGGCTTTCCGTCACGCGCGGCGTAGTCTCCCGCATTGACTTCACCACATATGCCCACCCCCGCAACACGGAACACCTGACCATCCAGGTGGACGCCGCCATCAATCCGGGCAACAGCGGAGGCCCCGCCCTGATGGGGGACAAAGTCATCGGCGTAGCCTTCCAGGGCCTGAACAACGCCAACAACACGGGCTACGTGATTCCCACGCCCGTCATCCGCCACTTTCTGGAGGACATCAAGGACGGCGTCTATGACGGCTACGTGGACATGGGCATCCAGGCCGCGCCCATCCTGAATCCCGCCATGCGCAAGGCATTCGGCTTGCCGGACGACGAGAAGGGCGTCCTGATCGGCAAAGTGCTCAAGGGCTCCTCCGCCGATGGAGTACTCCGCAACGGGGACCTGCTGATGAAGGTGGACGGCTACGACGTGGACAGCTCCGCCATGATTGAGCTGGACGGCCAGAAAATCAGCATGAAAGAGCTCATTGAACGCTGCTTCAAGGATGACCGGCTCCCGCTGGATATCATCCGCGACGGCAAGCCCATGAAGGTGGAGATGGTGATGAAACCCTCTCTCTCCAAGGATCTGCTGATGGCGGAATACGACAAGATGCCCCGCTATATCGTCTTCGGCGGCCTGGTGTTCCAGCCCATCCAGCGCAATGTGCTTGCGGCGGCGGACATCTCCATGCTGGACGTCGCCCTGGATATCCGGGATTACCAGGAAGACGGCGGCTGTGTGGACCATGAAGACATGGTAATCATCACCAAGGTGCTGGACGATGAAGTGAACGCGCGCCTGTCCGGCTCCATCTCCAACGCCATCGTGGAAAAAATCAACGGCGTGAAGGTCAAGGGCCTCACCCACGCCTACGAACTCCTTTATCCGAAGAATATGCCGGAATACGTGATTATTGAACTGAAAAACGGGGAACGCCCCCTGATCTTTGAAGGCAAGGCCATGGAGGCGGCCAACAAGCGCATCTCCAAAACCTACAACATCCCGAAAAACGCCCGTCTGGACAGCGCCATTCCCGGCCGCCAGCCTGACCGGAACACCAACCCCGCCCGTTAACCGCCATGAAAATTCTTTCCCTTTTCGCCCTCGGTTCCCTGATTCTGCTCGGCGGCTGCCAGCCGCGCGAAGCCGGACGAACCGCTCCCGAACCCCAGCCCGGGCAGCAGCCGGAAACACCGCCTGAACAGGTGGAGGAAACGGCCGCTCCGGCGCAGCTCCCTTCTCCCACCAACTCCATGGTAGGCATTAACGCCACCAACCAGGGCTATGCCATGGTCCAGCCGTGGAGCAAGGAAAACCCGGCGTACAGCCAGGGCTTCGGCATTTACCTGGGGGACGGCAATATTCTGACGGCGGCCAACATCGTTTATTCCGCCAGCTTCGTGGAAGTGACCTCCGCGGACGGCTCCCAAACGGTTCCCGTGATCGTGACCGCCTTTGACCCGGAAGCCAATCTTGCCCTGCTGCGCCTGAAAAACGAGACAGACGCCGCCTTCCTGGACAAGCTGGTGCCCGTCACGCTGGGGAACGCACCCCGCCTGGGCGACAAGGTGACCTTCTGGCAGTTCAATGACGACGGCCTCCCCATCACTACGTCCGGAACCCTTCTGGCAACGGAAAGCTCCAGCCCTTTCACCAACAGCGAACCTTTTGTCCTGTACAATGTCAAATCCTCCGTCACGCCTCTGAAAGGCGGCGCAGGCAACCCCATCATGAGGGATAATAAACTGGTGGCTCTCAGCGCCAGCTGCGATCCTTCCGCCCAGAAGGCGCTGGCCGTGACCCATACCATGATTTCCCGGTTCCTCCAACAGGCCCGGTCCGGCAATTACACCGGCTTCCCGGCGGACGGCACCCAGGTCACGGAGCTGACGGACCCCGTTTTCCGCAAGTTCCTGGGCCTTCCGGAAACCGGCGGCGGCTTTTACGTGGTGAAACTGCCTGTCTACGGTTCCTTTTACAAGGCAGGCGTGCGTCCCGGAGACGTGGTGGAAAGCGTCAACGGCATTCCGCTGGACAGCAAAGGCCTGATCAGGGACCCCGCGCTGGGCCCCGTTTCCGCCAACGTCCTGTTCCGTGACTCCGCCATGCCGGGGGACACCATCACGCTGGGCATCCGCCGCAAGGATAAGGACGGCGTCAGCCAGCCCATGACGCTGGATGTCAAGCTTGACCGGAGCGCGCTGGAGGGGGATCTGATCAATCCGGCCCCCTTTATTTCCAATCCCCCCTACCGCATTTACGGAGGTCTGGTGTTCGTCCCCCTGACGGGAGCCCTGATGAGGGAAATCAATAAGCTCAGCAAGAACCGCCCCCCTCTCAACCTGCTGGAAGCTATTCAGAAAAAGGAAGACATCCGGAAAAAAGGCGTGGATGAAATCGTGGTCTTCCTGATGGCGCTGCCCACCCAGGCCACGCTGGGCTATGCCCAGATGAACTCCTCCATTGTGGAAAAAGTGAACGGCGTCCAGGTAAAGAGCCTCAAGCACCTCAACCAGCTTCTGGACCTGCCCGCTCCCGGCGGCACGCACCGCATTGAGGTGGCCCAGCAGCCGTACACCATGTACATGTCCCAGAAAGAGGCCGCCAAGGCGGACCGCTTCATCCAGATGAGGGCTGTTCCCGTGCTCCGCAGGGATTAGGAAAGCCGCGAGCCATTCCATTGCATTCCTTCTGAAATGTCCCTTCATACGCTGAATATCCGGCTGGATTTTCCCTATAGAACGGGCTTTACCCACGGAGCCTTCCGTCCGGAAAACGATGCGCTGGCCAGCCTGATGGAGCAGAGGCCCGGAGGCCGCGTCCTCGTCCTCATGGAGGAAGGGCTGGAACGGTTTTATCCGCAGCTCCCGGCGGACATCGACCGTTATTTTGAAAAGAACGCCGGAGAACTGGCCTATGCCGGCTGCCGTTCCGTTCCGGGCGGGGAAGCGGCCAAAACCGGCTTTGCCGCGTGGGAAAAGGCCCTCCGCCACATTGTGGAAGCGGGCATCGACCGCCATTCCTACATCATTGCCGTGGGAGGCGGGGCGTTTCTGGACGTAGCGGGCTTTGCCGCCGCCACCGCCCACCGCGGCATCCGGCTGCTGCGCGTGCCCACCACCACCCTTTCCCAGGCGGATTCCGGCGTAGGCGTCAAAAACGGAATTAACTTCATGGGGCAGAAGAACTACCTGGGCACCTTCGCCGTAGCCTGGGCCACGCTTAACGACTTCCTGTTCCTTCATTCCCAGCCCCTCTCCCTTAAAAGGGCCGGCTTGGCGGAAGTGGTGAAGGTGGCCGTGGTAAAAGACGCCTCCTTCTTTGACTGGCTGGAAACGAACGCCGACGCGCTGGCCGCCTGCGAGCGGGACGCGCTGGAATATGCCGTGGAGCGTTCCGCGCTGCTGCACGCCGCTCACATCGCCGGAGGTGGAGACGCCTTTGAACTGGGTTCCAGCCGCCCCCTGGACTTCGGACACTGGGCCGCCCATTACATGGAAACCATGTCCGGCTACACGCTGGGCCATGCGGAAGCCGTTTCCGTGGGCATGTGCCTGGATATCCTTTATTCCGTCAGGAAGGGATGGCTGCCTGCTGCGGAGGCGGAAAGAATCGTCTCCGTACTGAAAGCCCTGGGACTGCCCGTGTTCCACCCTCTGCTCTCCCGCAGGACGGAGGATGGCGCATGCGAAGTGCTGAAGGGCCTGGAAGCCTTCCGTGAGCACCTTGGCGGCCATTTGACGGTATTGATGCTTACCGGGATAGGCCGGGGAAAGGACGTCCATGAAATAGACGCCGCGCTAATGGAGGAATGCATCCGGGAAATGCAGGAGGTCGCCCGCTGCTCCAGCCAGGAATAGGGGCCTTTCCCTTGTTGCCTTCCTCCTTTTATTTGGAGTTCAGGTAATCCAGGATAATCCGGACCTCCGCCTTGATTCCGTTGAGAATCGCTCCGTCGTCCGCCTTGAATCCGGGATTGTGATTCGCAGGGCCGTCCCCGGAACCGATGGTCATGAAATAAGTGGGCGCTACCTGCGCATAATAGGAGAAATCCTCACTGGCCGGTATTCTGGGAGAATCAAAAACGTTCTTCTCACCCACGGCTTCAACGGCCGCCTTCTTCGCCAGTTCCCGCAGGGCAGCATTATTCTGGATGGACGGATAGCCCAGAACGTAATCCAGCTTGTACTGCGCTCCATTGGCCTTGCATACATGGTCGATGACGGACCGGGTGCGTTCTTCCAGCAGTTTGCGGGTTTCCGGCGTTACGGAACGGATGGAGGCTCCCAGCACCGCTTTGTCCGGAATGACGTTGGGAGCGTTGCCGGACTGGAATTTTCCCACGGTGATCACGGCCATGTCCCCGGGCGTCGCATTGCGGGAGACGACCGTTTGCAGCACCATCACGATTTCAGAGCCCGTGACGATGGGGTCCACGCCCAGCTGTGGCATGGAGCCATGGGAACCCTTCCCCTGAATGGTGAGGAAAAAACCGTCCGACGAGGAAGAGGCGGCCCCCGCCGGCAGAATGCCGATGGACCCGGCAGGTTCATTGGGCATCACATGCGCACCGAAGATGGCGTCTACGCCTTTGAGAACTCCACTCTTGATGATCGGAAGGGCGCCCCCGGGCGATTTTTCCTCCCCGGGCTGGAAAATGAAATACACCGTGCCGGGCAATTCCTTCTGCATGGAGGCAAGAACCTTGGCTGTTCCCAGCAGCATGGCCGTGTGCATGTCATGCCCGCAGGCATGGCTTACGCCCGGTGTTTTGCTGGCAAAGGAAAATCCTGTCTCCTCCTGCACGGGAAGCGCGTCCATGTCCGCCCGGAAGCCGACGGTTTTCCCGGGCTTTCCGCCGCGCAGAATGCCGACCACGGAGGTCTTCGTAGGCCGCAGGATTTCAATGTGGCCGAAGGAGGCAAGCAGGTCCGCCACATAATTGCTCGTCTTGTATTCTTCAAAAGACAATTCCGGATTCTCATGGATATGGTGCCGCCACTCCACGGCGTCCCTGGCGGCGCTCTGCACCTCCGGTTGCTGCGCCATGGCCGAAAAAGTCTGGAGAAGAAGGACCAGCAAGGTCAACAATGATATTTGCATGTTTTTAAAACGGGAAGGACTGTTTTTAGTCAGACAACGCGCAACGACTTTCATTCCATAAAACTGTGCCATCATTTCAGAATTTTCAAAGATCAAACATAAACCCTGCCAATAACCTCCGTAAAATCGAGCCAATCACTCCTTGCAGGTTCTCCACCTTTGAGCTTTCATGAAATTAAATATAAATTATTGAATTTATTTATATGATGATTTCAAAAGAGATAAGAAAAAGTATGGGAGAGTTGAAAATAAAAAACTTTGTCTTCCTGCCCTCAGTAACAAGAAATAACTTCAAATCCATATTATTCGAATTCTAGAGTGTACTTTTAACAACAAAAAATCGGCAAAAGAAACCATCACCGTTTTCGTCCAATCTAACAATACCTCAAAAGTTGAAATCATGTTCACTCTAAACACGGATTCCATCTATACCCTATTCAAGATTTCTGGAAATTAATCAGAAGCGGTCTGGTATTAATCAAGCTCGGGACGGCGGCTCTGGAAGATTTCCCTTATATGACTGTACCCAGTAATTATAGAAATAAATCAAAGGAAACAACTGTTCCATGAAGCTTTTCATCTTTTTTCCATAACGTAACAGGCGTATTTCACCGGTAGGAAATGTTCCCCATTCTGGCTGTGTTTGTTTGGCAACTTCAATTTCAAGATCATGAACAACACTTTCAACATCGGCGCCATGGACACCGTCTACCCCTTCATTCCC
>NZ_JABFCI010000088.1:0-229 GCF_017566105.1 Akkermansia sp. GGCC_0220 | reverse complement strand
ATTTAGGATGGGCTGCTAGCAAATTAGGATGGCATGTAGCAACACCAGTATTTGATGGAGCTAGAGAGGAAGATATTTTAGAGTGTCTTGAAAAAGCAGGCTATAAAAGTCATGGAAAAACTGTACTGTATGATGGAAGAACAGGAGAACCATTTGATAATCTTGTAACTGTAGGTTATATGTATATATTAAAACTAGCACATTTGGTTGATGATAAAATACATGCTAG
>NZ_JABFCI010000087.1:0-229 GCF_017566105.1 Akkermansia sp. GGCC_0220 | reverse complement strand
TGCGTTTGATTCCGCTAGTGCCAATAGAATTATAATAAAAAGGATAATATGAGAATACGAATGAAAAGTTTCTTACTTATGTTTTGTCTGTTCGCCGCAATAGCGGCGAACGCAAAAGAAGAGCCTATTCAACTTTTCCCTCGGACGTATGGGTATTTCTCCAGAGGAGACAGCGAAACACAGACGATTACTTATGACCATGCTTACGGACAGTACGGCTGGAAAAACA
>NZ_JABFCI010000086.1:0-229 GCF_017566105.1 Akkermansia sp. GGCC_0220 | reverse complement strand
ATAGCAAATGCAGTACTTAATACTCCATCTGATAAGACTGATGAAGACGGAAAAATTAAGATTAAAGTTGATACAGCAGATACAGCAGATGAGGCATTTAAGACTGGAAATGGAACTTTGAATATCAAAAATAATGATGGTAAAATCTTAGCTTCTGTTTCTGTAAAAGTAAATTATGCTGGTTCAGTAGACAACTATAAGATAGAAACCCAAGGAGATAATACTGGCA
>NZ_JABFCI010000085.1:0-229 GCF_017566105.1 Akkermansia sp. GGCC_0220 | reverse complement strand
ATCATATCAATATTATCCACAGTTGTGCATATGTATTTAGCAAGTTCCAATTCAATTTTAGTAGTAGCTCCAAAAGAAATGGCTTTTTCACTCATATTCTTTATTGCATTAACTACATCGCCATCACAATGTCCTAAAATCATAGGCCCCCAGGAGCATACAAAATCTATGTATTTATTATTATCCTCATCATAAACATAGGCCCCTTCACCTTTTTTTATTACTGGTG
>NZ_JABFCI010000084.1:0-229 GCF_017566105.1 Akkermansia sp. GGCC_0220 | reverse complement strand
ATTTTAACTGCATAAATAAGTTATATAGATATTAGAAGAAAAATTAAGTATTGACGATTATTATAGATGTAAACTCGAAAAATCATAGAATTTTATTAAGTAATTAATATTGCATAAAGTTGACAAAAAAAATTATGAGTGATATTTTTTAATCATAGCAATTAGCACTCACCACTAATGAGTGCTAATAAAGAGGTGATTATATGGAAATGGATTCTAGAAAGATAAA
>NZ_JABFCI010000083.1:0-232 GCF_017566105.1 Akkermansia sp. GGCC_0220 | reverse complement strand
GCGCACCGACATCGCGGGGCGTACCGTCTCGGTGACGGACGCGGCGGGCAACACGACCTCCACGGCCTACAGCCCTTACTTCGACCAGCCTTCCGCCGTCACCAACGCCCTCGGGAAAACGACATGCTACAACTACGATCTCCGGGGCCGCAATACGGCGCAATGGGGAACGGGCGCCCAGCCCCTGCTCTTCGGCTACGACGAAGCCGACAGAATGGTCAGCCTTACCACC
>NZ_JABFCI010000082.1:0-232 GCF_017566105.1 Akkermansia sp. GGCC_0220 | reverse complement strand
AATAATCCAGGTCGGGCTCGCCTTCCTTGTCGCACATTAAGGCAATGCAGAACTCGGCTTCCGACCCCTGGTCGGGCTGGTGTTGATGGACGATGTGGCACCAGTAGTATCCCTGGTCAAACTGGATCTGGCGGCGGAGGGGGGGTGGAAGGGCCCGGCTCCGTGGAGAGTTCCAGTTCCTTGGCGGGGATGGAAAGGGAGATGGAGGAGTGGGCGTGAAGGTGGAGAAAAC
>NZ_JABFCI010000081.1:0-237 GCF_017566105.1 Akkermansia sp. GGCC_0220 | reverse complement strand
ATTCTCAAATTGTAAAAGAGAATAGTACTACTAAATCTAATTTGAAATATTATGAGAATGAAAAAAGTAAAAAATTAAATCAAAAGTATAAAGAAGCAGAGCAAATGTTTAGAAATAAGCAATATTCGGATTGTATAAAAAAAGCTGATGAGATTATAACTGAAGATAAGAATTTTTATAAGGCTTATAATATAAAAGGGATAGCATTGAGTTATAGTGGAAATTTTGAAAAAGGAA
>NZ_JABFCI010000080.1:0-241 GCF_017566105.1 Akkermansia sp. GGCC_0220 | reverse complement strand
TCCTGCTGCTTCCTGTCCAGTTGATAAGACAGGGAACCCTTTTTCAGACTGACAAAACCACGTCCATATGTGCCGGCCCATACGCTTCCATCCCCCAGTACCAGAAGAGAAGACACATCAACGTTTTCCAGTCCCTGCCTGATTCTCCGGCGCACCGTCATCCTTTCGGCATCCAGCACGTCCACCCCCTGCGTCCGGTAGCCGATGAAAATATCCTTTCCCTGCCGGAGGATGGAAGACA